>JADFNZ010000051.1 GCA_022563135.1 Chloroflexota bacterium
GGGAGAAGATCACGGCGCAGGACCGCAGCCCGAGGGGCCCGGACGCCAGCGACCCGCTCTTCGCCGTCTGGGGACGCAAGGCCGTCCGCGAGGACACGTCATGACCGTTTGCCGATTCGTAACGCTGCTGGTGACCGGCGCGATCCTCGGCGTCGCATGCGGCGGCGGTTCTTCCCCGCCGAGCCCTTCGCCGACAGCAGCGCCGCCAACAGCGCGCTCCGCTTTCTGGAGCGAGGCCGCCCAGATGCCCACCCCGCGCTCGGAGATCACCTCCGCCGTGCTCGATGGCAAGATCTACGTCGTCGGCGGCTTCCAGGCGGCCGGTGGCAACAGCGCCATCGTAGAGGCGTACGACCCCGCGACGGACTCATGGGCGACGGTCGCGCCCCTCCCCATCGCGCTCGACCACGCGATGGCCGCCGCCGTGGACGGCAGGTTGTACGTGATGGGCGGCTACCGCGTCTTCGGCCAGTTGATCTCGAACGCAACGTACGAGTACGATCCGGCCTCGGACACGTGGCGCGAGCGCGCACCGATGCCGCTCCTGCGCGCGGCGGGAGTGGCTGTCGCGATCAATGGCGCGATCTGCGTGATGGGCGGCGTGGGCGACGAGCCGGCGGTCACGCTGGCCTACCACCCGACGACCGATCGCTGGTCCCAGCTCGCGCCGATGCCGGCTCCGCGGGAGCACCTGACGGCTGCCGCCATCGACGGCCGCGCGTACGTCATCGGCGGCCGCTGGAACGGCGTTCAGGTGGACACGGTAGCGGCGTTCGACCCCGACGCCGACAAATGGGAGACGCTGTCGCCGATGCCGACGGCGCGCGGCGGACTGGCGGCAGCGGTCCTCGACGGCACGATCCACGTGCTGGGAGGAGAGGACCTGGCAGCGCGCTCCACCTTCGACGAGCACGAGGTGTACGATCCGGCGACCAGCGGCTGGACTGCCGCCCCATCGCTACCGACGGCGCGGCACGGCCTCGCGGTGGAGAGCATAGCCGGCCAGCTCTTCGTCATCGGCGGTGGCCGGCAGGCTGGCCTCTCGACCAGCCCGCTCGTCGAAGTGTTTACAGCGGGAGAGTAGGCGCCCGAGCGCCGTGCCTAGCCCTGCCCAGCCTCCGGCAGCCATCGCAGGTGGGCCAGCGGGTGCTCCCCACCTCTGCGGGCCACCTGTTCGGTGAGGAGTTGCGCCAGCAGGCCCCGATAGTCCGGGGAGCTGAGCACCGGCGTCGTCATCATCACCGCGTCTTCCTGGTTGTCGCTGTAGTAGCGAGCGCGCACCCCCACCCGAACGAAGCCGTACTTTCGGTACATGGCCTGCGCGGCCTCGTTGGAGATGCGGCACTCCAGCGTGACCAGCTCCTGCCCGGTTGCGCGCGCCTCCTCCAGCGCGACGGTGAGGAGGAGTTCGCCGATCCCCTCGCGGCGGCGCTCCTGGCGCACGGCGATCGTGACGATGTGAGCCTCGCCCACCATGCGCCAGATGCCGACGACGCCAACGATCCGATCGCGCGTAGGCGTCGCGGGCAACCCACCGATGAAGCGCCGCACGAATCGCCTCACGCCGCGCGGCTCCGCTGAGGGCACAGGAGCGGAGCCGCCATCATCCTCATCCGGCGGCTCGTAGACGACAGAATAGCTCGCAAGCTTGTTCTTGAGCTCTCGCTGATAGACAGTCTGCGGCCACATGGTAGGGAACGACTGCCGTTCGATCTCCAGCACCTGCGGGATATCGTAAGGCTGCATGGGGCGGATGCGGAGGCGGACGGCGGCAGCGCGCATACTCTTCTCTTGGTGGCGAGTAGGAACCTATTCTAGCACAGCGCCGCGGTCTTGCGATGCAAGCGTCTGGCGCACGGCAACGCTGTGCGAAGCAGGCTCGCCCAATCTTGACGTTAGCGTAAAGATTAGATATACTCCGTCCGACGCTGAACGCCATTCAGGGGGATTACTGTACCATGCGGGGCCGTTCTAGCCCGACACTCCTGCGCCTGCTCTCGTTCGCGCTGCCGTACTGGCGCACCGTTGCCCTCGCGTGGGTGTGCGTCGCGGCGGCCAGCGGCTTTGTGCTCCTCATGCCCCAGCTCATCCAGCTCGCGATCGACCGGGGCCTAGATATCAACGATGAGGGGCTGGCGCTAGGCAGCAAGCGTACGCTGGTGATCATCGGCCTCGCCATCATCGGCACGGCCGTCGGCCGGGGCGCGTTCGCGTACGGCCAGGCCTTCTTCAGCGAGTGGATCTCATCGCGGGTCGCCTACGACCTGCGCAACAGCATCTACAACCACCTCCAGCGGCTGAGCTTCGCCTACCACGACAAGGCGCAGACCGGGCAGCTCATGTCGCGGGCGACGCAGGACGTGGAAGCGGTTCGGATGTTCGTCAGCATGGGGCTGCTGCGGCTGCTCTACCTGATCATTCTCCTCGTCATCGCCCTGATCCTGATGGCGACGACGAACTGGAAGCTGGCGCTGGTGGCGTGGGTCTTCATGCCCATTATCGCGGCGCGCTCCACGCAGGTGAGCCTCAGCCTGCGCCCCATCTGGATGAAGATTCAGAACCTGCAGGGGAGGATGGGCACAGTGCTCCAGGAGAGCCTCTCCGGCATTCGCGTAGTAAAAGCCTTCGCGCGCGAGGAGGAGGAGAGTGCCAAGTTCTCCAGGGAGGCGAAGGACCTCTTCGACAACGCCTTCACCGCCAACCGGATCCAGGCCTTCAACCAGCCCATACTGACGGGCATCTGGATGCTCTCGATGGTGGCCGTCGGCTGGTACGGGGCCATTCTGATCGAATCCGGCGACCTGACGGCGGGCGAGCTGGCGAAGTTCATGGTCTTCCTCACGCTGCTCCAGATGCCGGTGCGTGCCCTGGGCTGGATCGTGATGATGTTCGCTCGGGCGGACTCGGCCGGCGAGCGGATCTACGAGATCCTCGATGCCGAATCGGCGGTCGTGGAGAAGCCCGGCGCGATCGACCTGGGTGAGGTCAAGGGCCACGTCCGGTTCGAGAACGTCTCGTTCTCGTACGATGTCATCAGCCCCGTCCTGCTCAACGTCGATCTGGAGGCGAAGCCTGGAGAAGTGATCGCACTGCTCGGGCCCACCGGCTCCGGTAAGAGCACCGTCGTCAACCTCATGCCTCGGTTCTACGACGTCACCGGCGGCCGCATCACCATCGATGGCGTCGACATCCGCGACGCCACGCTCGCCTCCCTTCGCAGCGCGATCGGCACGGTGCAGCAGGACGTCTTCCTCTTCTCCTCCACCGTGCGGGACAACATCGCCTATGGTGTACCTGAGGCAACCCAGGAGGAGATCGAGCGCGTCGCGAGGGCGGCGCGCGTCCACGACTTCATCGACGGCCTGCCCCACGGATACGACACGTGGGTCGGCGAGCGCGGGATCACCCTCTCCGGCGGGCAGCGCCAGCGGATCGTGATCGCGCGAACGCTCCTCACGAACCCCCGCATCCTGATCTTGGACGACTCCACCTCCAGCGTCGATACGGAGACCGAGCACCTGATCCAGCAGGCGCTCGCCGAGCTGATGAAGGGGCGCACCACGTTCGTGATCGCCCAGCGGCTGCGGACCGTGACGGAGGCCGACCAGATCCTGGTGCTGCAGCACGGCCGGGTCATCGAGCGTGGCCGGCATGAAGAGCTGATCGAGCAAGACGGGCTCTACCGCGAGATCTACGACCTCGAGCTGCGCGACCAGGAGGAGGCGTTCGAGCGGACGCGGCTACAGGCCGCGCAGGCTGCGCCCTCCCCGGCCGGCGGAGCCGGAGCGTAAGCGATGGCGTACTGGGGCGGAGGGCACGTCGGCTGGGGAGGAGGCTTGCAGGGCCACATGGGCCAACAGGCGGGCCTGCGCCGCAGCGTGGACGGGTGGACCGAGGACGAGGAGTTTGGCTCCGTCTACAACCACAGAGTGGTCGCGCGGCTGCTCGGCTACCTCCGCCCGTTCAAGGGCCGGGCGTTCCTCGCCCTTGTCGGCATGGTGCTCTTCATCTTCACGACGCGCTTTCAGCCGCTCCTCATCCGCGACCTGATCGATTCCGCCTCGGCCGGTGACCTGGGCGGCGTCAACCGCGCGGGCGTGATCTTTCTCGCCCTCGCCCTGGGCGCCTCGCTCGCATACTATATCCAGCTCCTCAACACCGGCTGGGTCGGCCACCGCGTGCTCCTCACCCTGCGCATACAGATGTTCGACCACCTCCAGAAGCTCTCACCGCGCTTCTACGACAACAACGAGGTGGGCCGTGTCATGTCGCGCGTGACGAGCGACGTAACGACGCTGCAGGAGCTCCTCACGACCGGCTTCATCACCATCTTGGCCGACTTCGGTGGGCTCTTCCTCGTCATCGCGCTCATGCTCTTGCTCGATGTGGAGCTGGCCCTCATCACGCTTGCCGTCGTACCGGTCCTCGTGGTGTTCATGGCTGTCTGGCAGTCCTACGCGCGCAAGGCGTTCATCCGGACGCGCCAGGCGATCGCCGTGGTCAACGCCAACCTGCAGGAGAACGTCTCCGGCGTGCGCGTCATCCAGAGCCTCTCGCGTGAGGACGAGAGCAGCCGCCGTTTCGACGACGTTAACCGCAGCAACTTCGCCGCGAACGTGGGCGCGGGCCGCATCACGGCCGCCGTCATGCCGGCCGTAGAGCTGAGCGTGGCCGTCGCCACGGCGCTGGTGATCATCTACGGTGGCTTCAAAGCGCTGGACGGGCAGATGTCGCCCGGCACCGTCATCGCGTTCGCGCTTCTCGTGCAGGGCTTCTTCGAGCCCGTGCGCACCCTCGTCCTCCAGTACGCCCAGCTCCAGCGCGCCATGGCCGGCGGCGAGCGCATCTTCGAGGTGTTGGACACCGTACCCGAGATCCAGGACAAGCCGGACGCGATCGATCTGGAGGACGTGCGCGGTGAGGTCATCTTCGAGAACGTGACCCACGAATATGTAGAGGGCACGCCGGTGCTCAAGGACTTCAACCTGCACGTGCGGCCCGGCGAAACGATCGCGTTCGTCGGCCCGACCGGCGCCGGCAAGACGACCGTGACCGCACTGATCGCTCGCTTCTATGACGTTACGCACGGCCGCGTGCTGATCGACGGACACGATATCCGCGACGTGAAGCGCCAGTCGCTTGCGCGGCGGATGGGGCTGGTGCTCCAGGAGCCATTCCTCTTCTCCGGCACCGTGCTTAGCAATATTCGCTACGGCCGTCTCGACGCGACCATGGAGGAGGTGGAGACGGCCGCCCGCGCCGTGGGCGCGCACGATTTCATCACGCGGCTTGAGCACGGATACGAGACGGCGCTGGAAGAGCGGGGACAGAATCTCTCTGTCGGACAGCGACAGCTCATCAGCTTCGCCCGGGCCGTGGTCGCGGATCCACGCATCCTCATCCTGGACGAAGCCACCGCGAACGTGGACACGCGCACGGAGGCCGTGATCCAGCGGGCGCTGCGGGAGCTCCTGCGCGACCGGACATCCTTTGTGATCGCACACCGGCTCTCCACGATCCGCAACGCGGACCGCGTGATCGTGCTGGAGGACGGCCGCATCACGGAGCAGGGCACCCACGATGAGCTGCTTGCCAATCACGGCCTCTACGCCCGGCTCTATGAGATGACCTACCAGGAGCGTAACGGCGACCGCCAGCAAGGCGTGCCCGGCGAGACCGCCGCGCGACCGGCGACCACGTAGACGCTACGTCCAGCGCTCACTCTTGACAGGCCGCGCGACGGGCTGCTAGGCTGGAATAGAGCCGTGAGGCACATCTGTCATGTCAAACAGAAGCGCGAATTCGCACGGTAACGTTCGTTCTCTCTCGCGGGGGACGAAGGAGAAGGCTGGCATGGCCTGCCGGACATAGCTGCTTTGCAGCGTCCGATCCAGGGCCCACTGCCGGCAGGCAGTGGGCGTTTTCTATCTATGGAGCAACCAGTGACGACACTTGAAACCCCAGTCGAGAGGGCACGGCCGCCGCGCGACGCCATGCCGCCGCTTGAGCGCTGCCCCACATGCGGTGCGGACGTGCCGGAGGGCTTTCGCTTCTGCGGGCAGTGCGGCCGCGCCCTGGCGGCGACCTTGGCGCCAGCCCCGGGCGATCTCCTCACGATCGTCTTCACAGACCTCGTGGGTTTCAGCGCGTTCTCCAGCTGGGCGGAGGCGGAGGAGCTGCGCACGCTCATTCGCGCCTACCACTCCCTGGTGCGCGAGCAGATGAGCCGGTACAGCGGCTTTGAAGTGAAGCAGACCGGCGACGGCTTCATGATCGCCTTCGCCAGCCCCGGCCGGGCCGTTCAGTGCGCCGCCGGCGTGCAGCAGGCGATGGCAGCCTGGCGACTGGATCAGCAGATCAAGGTACGCGTGGGCCTCAACAGCGGCGACGCCATCCGCGAGGGGAACGACTTTTTCGGTCACATGGTAAACCTTGCGTCGCGAATCGCCGGCCGTGCTGGCGGGGGCCAGGTGTTCGCCTCTGAGGCGACGCGCGTGATCGCGGGCAACGTGGAAGGCGTCCGATTCGTGGACATCGGCCGCCGCCGGCTGCGTGGCATCCGGGGGCGCCACCGCCTCTACGAAATCGTCTGGTGGGAGTAAGGCGCCCCTTCGCGGCTGGGCACGCTACAGGCAGCAATGGCCGAACTGGCGGAGGAGTGAGAGATAGTCCGCGAAGGCGATAGCCTTGAACGCGCCGTCCGCCAGGCCTACCGTCTGCGCCGCCGGTCTGAGCGGAGCGATGGCCCCTCCTGGGCGTACGCTCCGCTCACCGTGAGCGCCACGAACAGCGGTACCAGCGCGAGCAGAGCGCCGTGGTACGATCTCATCGTCACGGACCGCCAGGGCTGCGGCCCACGCGCACGGCTACCACCACAGCGACCACGGCGACCGCCAGGGCAACGGCCACGCCCAGGCCGACGTACAGGCCCGTGTTGCCTCCGCCCTCGTCGATGCCGGCGTCTTCTGTGCTCGGCGAGAGATCAGGCGGTGGCGCAGTCGGCGCCGTGGCGACGCCCGAGCCGATGATCACCTGACCGTTCGTCGTAGCTACCGGCAGATCCGTGCCCGAAGGGTCGATGAGCGACGTACCGCTGATGTCCAGCGGAGATGTTCCTTCGCCCGCGGGCTCAAACGTGATACGCACCAGCACCGTCGGCTCGTCCGTCCGCACACCCGGCTCCTCGAAGATCGGGGCGGTGAGGCAAAGATGCTCAAGCTGGCCAGCATCGTTATCAATGGCAGAACTGGGGCAGTTCACGGGGTTCTCCGCGATCTCGAGGAAGCCGCTATTGGCGATGGCGAGGGCGCGCAGGACGTCGGGATTATAGCTCATCACCAGCGCGTAGCCGCCCAGTCCGTTGGCAGTGGTTACATCGTCTACGAGGACGTTCACCTCGAACGGCCCTGCGTCAGGGCCGAGGGTCTGCGAGACCGGATCGACGGTGAGGGTCGCGCCCTCCTGCGCGGCGGCAGACGGCGCCGGCGAGATCGTTGCGAAGGCGAGGAGGAGCAAGGCGAGCGAAAGGCGCGACATGTGCCACCCTTGCGTTAACGCCCCCCGCTAACGTCCTCCGCCGGAGCGTAACATAAGAAAGTGGAGGTTTCTAGAGAAGGGGGAAACCCCCGCAGTCAAGGTCGGGCTAACGGACCTTCGTATCCTCGCGCTCGATCAGCTTGAAGTCCGCGTCGTTCAGCTCCTGCAGCTCGCCCTTGCGATACGAGTCGAAGAGCGTGAACAGATCGCGCTTGTGCGGCCGCTTCCGCCCGATGGGACACTCCTCCCACGCCTCGTAGTCCTCATCGCAGTAGCCCGAGCGACGCTCGCCGCACTTCGGCTGGAGGTAGCGGGCCAGGTTGGGAAAGCGACGGTGAATCTCCGCGCGCAGGAGCGACGCCACCTTGCGAAACTCCCACTGGGCGCGCGTGCAGAGGCGCAGGTCGCAGATGTGGAGCAGCTCCTGGAAGTTGACCACGATCTTGAAGTTCGTGTTAGTGGCGTTCGGGAGGAGGAAGCGGGCGTCCTCCGCCGGCACGCCGGCGTCCAGCATCTGCTGGTACAGCTCGCCCAGGTTGGCGAACGCCTCCTCCATCCGTTCGCCCAGGCCGGCCCGCTGGACGGACTGCGGCACGGTGTACGGAAACTCCGCGTTCTTGAACTTCACGTAGCGCTGGCTCTGCTGCTCGAAGCTGATGCCCGTGCGATGGCGGACGAACTGGTGGCTGAAGGCGCGGCTGACGCCCGAGATGCCGAACTCAAACCAGACCTGCTCCAGCGGCGACGAGTGGCCCGTCTCGAGCCGCCGATCGATAAACTCCGCCATCTGCTCACGCGTGATGCGACCGTCCTCGATCCGCCGCCCGATCTGCATCGGCGTGAGCGACGAGTAGGCGGTGCGGTAGGCGATGTAGAGCGAGGTGATCGGGTCTTTGGTGTGATCGAGGAGCTTAACCTTGATGGCCATCGGGCGCCTTTCGTGTCTCCCTGCGACGGCTCGCCTTCACATTGTAGCGCCTTTAAGAGCTACAGAGCGCGGTTATTATGGAGCGTAGCCCATATGCATTCGCATGGGAAGGGCCGTCCCTGTGTTTCGCCACGGCGGGACACGCTAAGATGACTGTGCGCTGACATTGCGGCGCCGGGGAGAGAGGAGCAGTTACGTGGAATACCGCACCCTTGGTCAGACCGGCCTCAAGATCTCACGGCTCGGCTTCGGTGTCTGGACGGTCGCGACCTCCTGGTGGGGCGTCGACGAGAGCCTCGGCGTCGACCTGCTGCGTAAGGCGTACGAGAAAGGCGTTACCTTCTTCGACACCGCCGATACCTACGGCGACGGCCGCGGCGAGACGATCTTGGCGGAGGCGCTGGGCGACCGGCGCGACAAGATCGTCATCGCGACCAAGTTCGGCTACGACTTCGAGCACGGCCGCCGCGAAGGCCACAAGGAGCTGCCGCAGGACTTCTCGCCCGCGTTCGTGCGACGGGCGGTGGAGGGGAGCCTGTCGCGCCTCGGCACCGACTATATCGACCTCTACCAGCTCCACAACCCGCGCATCGAGACGATCCAGAGCGACGATCTCTTCGCGACGCTGGAGGAGCTGAAGGCCGAGGGCAAGATCCGCCACTACGCCGCCGCGCTTGGGCCAGACATCGGCTGGGAGGAGGAAGGGATGGCCTCCATGCGCGAGCGTAGCGTGCTTTCGTTGCAGGTCATCTACAGCATCCTGGAGCAAGACCCGGCGCGGGCATTCTTTCCGGTCGCGCAGGAGACAGGCACCGCGCTGCTGGCGCGGGTACCCCACGCCTCGGGCATGCTGGACGGCACCTACGACAAGGACACGGTCTTCCCCGAAACCGATCACCGCGCGCATCGCAAGCAGGAGTGGCTGGACAACAGCCTGCGCCGCACATCCAAGCTGGACTTCCTCTACGGCCCAGGCACCGGCCGCACGATCGCGCAGGCGGCGATCCAGTTCGTCCTCGCCGAACCGACGATCACCAGCGTGCTGCCCAACTTCCTGAGCGAAGCGCAGCTCACCGAATTCACGGACGCGCTCGACACGCCGCCGCTCACCGGCGACGAGCTAGCGCGGATCGCCGACCTCTACGACCACGACTTCTACGTCGACGAGCCCGCCTCCGTCGAGTCGGTGGCGCAGAGCGAGTAGCCCACCATGGCTGACGACGAGCGACAGCAGACGCGCCGCCAGTACGTGCGCTTCCTGCTCTACAAGATCGACCCGGCCTGGCGGTTGCTGCCGCCGGAACAGCGCGAGCGCGGCAAGGAGGAGCTCTGCGCCGCGGTCGAGGCGTTCGGCAGCAGGATGCTCGTGCGCAGCTACAGCCTCGTCGGCACGCGCAGCGACGCTGACCTGCTGCTCTGGCAGATCAGCGATCGGATGGACGACTTCCAGGAGCTGGCCACCGCCGTCTTCAGCACCGCGCTGGGCCCCTACCTCCAGACCCCCTACTCCTACCTGGCGATGACGCGCCGCTCCGCCTACGTCAGCCCGGAGGAGTCGCGCGAGGCGAGCCGGCTGATCATCCAGCCCACGGACGCCCGCTACCTCTTCGTCTACCCGTTCGTGAAGACGCGGCCCTGGTACAAGTTGAGCCAGGACGAACGCCAGGAGATGATGAACGTCCACATCGCCATCGGGCGGAAGTACCCTTCCGTCAAGCTCAACACGACGTACTCGTTCGGGCTGGACGACCAGGAGTTCGTCGTCGCGTTCGAGACCGACGAGCCCGGCGACTTCCTCGATCTCGTCATGGAGCTGCGCGAGACCGACACCAGCCTCTACACGCTGCGCGATACGCCGATCTTCACCGGCGTCGCCATGAGCCTGCGCGAGGCGCTTGACGCCCTGGGCGCCCCCGGCGATGCGCGCCCCGTCGCGAGCGACGGACGCACGGACGGCCAGACTGGCGGTTGGACGGCGGTCGGGCAGCTATCGGAGATAGCGGAGGGGGCGGCACGCGTCGTCCATCTGCGCGGTGAGCCCGTGGCGATCTTCAACATCGGCGGCAGGCTGTACGCCATCGGGAACCGCTGCTCGCACGCCAACGGGCCGCTGGCCGAAGGCAAGCTCGACGGCACGAAGGTTACCTGCCCCTGGCACGATTCCCAGTTCGACATCACCACCGGCGCCACAACGCGGACGCCCGCCGAGCGGCCAGTGCCTGCCTATCGCGTGAAGGTCGACGGCGCCACCGTGCTCCTCGCGCCGCAGGAGACCACAGCGAGCACCGCTCCCTAGCAGGCTGCGGAAGATGCTCGTAGGCGAGGCTTTCTAGCCTCGCCTGTTAATGCGCCACCGAGCCTGGAAAGGCTCGGCTACCTATTTCAGCACCTAGATCAGCCGCTCGAACGAGCCGCCGGCCCAGAGCAGCGCCGCCAGACCGCCCGCGGAGATGAACGGCGCGTAGGGGATCGGCTCGCCCTTGCTGCGGCGCCCGGTCGCGAGCAGGAACGCGGCTACCGCGCC
>JADFNZ010000052.1 GCA_022563135.1 Chloroflexota bacterium
TGTTACTGATCCCCACGAATGCTCTCCACATACGTTCTGAAGCCTGCGGTAAAAAACACATCCATGTACTCCCAATAAATCTGTTCGTCCGGATACGACACGAGATCTTCAATATACCTATCAAGCATGTCTGAGGGTCCGCTATAGAGGTAGTCCCCCTCCAAGCCCGCCCAGATGGTATCCAGATGTCTCCCCCAGAGTATGCTCTGTTCGGCACTGAGGTTGTAGCGCTCGGAATAGGCTTGGATTAACGGGGAGAATCCGTCGACCGCCTTGACCTTGGCAAGGATCGTCGCCAGGTCAGGGGTAGTGAGAAAGGACGCGGACATGCTCGTGGACCGATCTAAATTGGCCTGACGCTCAATTGCCGAGGTGTTGTTACCGACTTCCACGAGCAGGAAGACCAGTGTGACAACGACGGCAAAGCTCGCTGTTATCTCAGCCCAGTGCGCCCACGATTGGAGATTCATCATATGGACATCGGTGCCCCCTAGCATCTGGGCCCCCACCGCCCGACGGCCCTGTGCAGCCGGAACCGAGACGATATGAGTATCTCGGTCTCTATTTTGTCCTAAGAGATATGAGCGTTCGGATCATGGAGCTTCAGCCGGGAGAGGCGGTCGAGGTCAGCGAAGACATCAAGGAGGGTCCGAAGGCCTTCGCCGAGAAGCGCAAGCCGGAGTGGAAGGGCCGCTAGTACCGGCGGTCCGGGCGGGTGATCTGCCGCGCCAGGCGGACCGGCGCGCCCTCGGCCGTGTGATAGACGTACGTGTCGTTCCCGAACCACAGCACCACCTCGAAGCCCGGCGTGATTACCTGGGCACAGACCTCGTCCTCTCCCGCCGCGCCCAGGCAGGCGTCCGGCCAGTCGCGCGGCTCAACCGACGTCAGCAGTATCTCCTGAAAGTCCACATCAAGGCGGCCCGCCAGCTCCGCGCGCGCCATGCCTACAAGCTTCGCGGATCCTGCCGGGACGCCCACCACCGTGGCAGGCGCGTCTGTGTTCGGCAGCAGGCCGTTGCTAGGCAGCGGCGCGAGCGACGGACTGCCGTCGCTGTCGCCGCACGCGGCGAGGATTGCCAGCGCCGTTAGGACGATCGGTAGCGCGAGCGTGAGGCGGCCCATGCAGCGATCATACACCCACGACACTTGACATAGCTACGCGCTCGCAGCAAGATACGGGCGACCCCCGTTGGTGGCATACTTCACACGCGAAAGGAAGGTTCACTTATGGCAGAGAAGGGGAAGGCCGCCGTGTTTCAGGGCCCGGGGAAAGGCTACGAGATCCAGGAGTTCGACATACCGGACCCGGAACCCGAGGCGATCCTGATCAAGGTGAGCATGGGCGGCGTCTGTGGCTCCGATCTCCACTTCTGGCGCGGCGATTCGCCCGCCTTCGCCGCGATGACGAACCGCGTCGGCGGCCACGAGATGACCGGCCGAGTGGCGACGCTGGGCGCGAACATTACCACGGACTCGCTCGGCCAGCCGCTCAAGGAGGGTGACCGCGTCTGCTACGCCTACTTCTACCCCTGCAACCGCTGTTACCAGTGCAACAAGGGCGAGTTCGCCGCCTGCCCAAACAAGGTGGGCCGGATGATGACCGGTGGCTCACCATTCAACGGCGCCTACGGCGAGTACTACGACCTCCGTCCCGGCCACTGGGTCTTCAAAGTCCCGGATGAACTCTCGGACGAGATGGTCACGCCCGTCAACTGCGCGCTCTCCCAAGTCATCTACGGCCTGCAGCAGGCCGGCTTCAAGATGGGCGATACGCTCGTCGTGCAGGGCGCGGGCGGTCTGGGCACGAACGCCTGCGCCGTCGCGAAGGAGATGGGCGCCGCCCAGGTGATCGTGATCGACGGCGTGGCCGGACGGCTGGAGCTCGCGAAGCAGTTCGGCGCGGATCACACGATCAACCTCACCGAGCTCCAGGACCCAGCCGCGCGGATCCAGAAGGTGCAGGAGCTAACCGGCGGCCGCGGCGCCGACGTCGTCGGCGAGTTCGTCGGACTGCCGGCCGTCGTGCCGGAGGGCCTCGCGATGGTGCGCAACGGCGGCACCTACTTAGAGATCGGCAACATCAGCTTCGGCCAGAGCGTCGAGATCGACCCGTCCGCGCTCGTCTGGGGCTCGAAGACGATCGTCGGTGTCACTATGTACGACCCGTGGGTGATCCCGCATGCGCTCGACTTCCTGATGCGCACGAAGGACAAGTATCCGCACGAGGAGGTCGTCTCGCACGACAAGTACCCGCTCGCGGACATCAACAAGGCGTTCGAGGATGCGGAGTGGCAGCGCGACGGCGATGCGACGAAGGTACGCCGCGCCGTCATCGTGCCGTAGGTTGCGCAGAAGCGCGAAACAACAGCAGGTGTTCCGACTATGTCGGAGCGCCTGTTGCGATCTCCTCAGGCGTGGAGGTCTCGCCGCAGGAAGACCGTGTAAGCGATGGCGAGAAAGACGGCGCAGTACAGTGCCAGTACGAGCGCGGCCACCGTCGGGTCGGGCAGCTCTGAGGCGGCTGGAGGCGGAAACTCGCGGGGCGATAGGCTGATCGAGCCAGGCACGAAGCCAACGCGGTTCTCGGCCAAGATCGCCAGGACGTTGTGCCCAGGAAAGAAGCCGCGGGCGTCCGCCGTTGCGCCGCCAATCCCGCCCAGCACAGCCAGGACGATCGCCTCTACGAAGGCGTAGAGCAGCACGCCCGTCACGCCGACCGTGGTGGAGCGGCCGACCACGGCCAGCGAGAATCCGAGTAGGCCATAGGGCAACATGGAATAGCCCGCGCGCCCGGCCATGAGGGCGATGTCTCCAATCGAAGGCCCGTCCCCGCCGGTAATCTCTAGCGTGATGGGCTGGCCCGCCAATCGCGTGGCTATGACAGAAAACACAAACGCCACAATGACGGCGGTGACAAATCCGGCAGCGCCAAGAACGGCTAGAGCGAGCAGCTTCGTCGTCAAGTAGTGGGTGCGCCCTTGCCCTCGGATGAGCGCCTGCCGTACGGTGCCCCAGCCGAACTCGGTCGCGACGACCGAGGCGGCGAGAACCCCAAGCAGGATGCCACCCCAGAATTGGATCGTACTCAGGAACGGCGGTATCGCCCACGGCAGCGTGAAGGTAACGAGCCCATCATGCCTAAACGTCGGATCGTCCTCCATGCGCCAGTTCAGATAGCCTGCGAGAAAGATCTGAACGCCGAGCAGTAAGATCAGCGCCGCGAGGAGCACATAAGGGATCCATCGGCGGCGCACCTTCAGCAGCTCCGCATCGAGTATCTTAAGCGATGGCACCACCGTCGCCGGTTACCTCCAAGAAGAAGTCCTCTAGCGTGCCCCCGCGGAGCCGGAGCTCCGAAAGATACACCCCGCGCTTCGCGAGGGCGCGGCTGATCTCTGCCGCCCGATCCGGAGCTGCTTCCACGAGCAGGCAGTCCCCCTCCCGCTCGACGCCCTTCACCCAATCGAGCTTGGCCAGCACTTCGATCGCTGCGTCGATGTCTGTCACGCGCAGCTGCAATCGTTCCCCCCGACGCAACAGAGACGCGACGGAGCCCTGGGCGATGAGCTTGCCATCTTTGACGATGCCAACATCGTCGCACATCTGCTCTACTTCGCCGAGCAGATGGCTGGAGACGAATACGGTCTTGCCGAGTGTCTTCAGCTCGCGGATGAGGTCGCGAAACTCTCGCATCCCCGCCGGGTCCAGCCCGTTCGTCGGCTCGTCGAGAATGAGGAACTCAGGATCGTGCAGGAGGGCGGCGGCCAGCGCCAGCCGCTGCTTCATCCCCTGGGAGTACGTCCGGACTTTGTCGTTAGCCCGGCGGGAAAGCTGAACCAGCTCCAGCACCTCATCTCTCCGCGCGGGTCCTCCTGAGTCACCAAGCGCTGACCAGACCCGCAGGTTCTCGCGGGCAGAGAGATGGGGGAAGTAGGCCTGACCTTCCAGAACGGCGCCGGTGCGCCGGAGCGCGGCCGAAAGATAACGTCGCGTGTCGAGTCCGAAGAGCTCGATATGCCCGGAGCTGGCGCTGATGAGGCCGAGCAGGAGCGAGATCGTCGTCGTCTTGCCGGCGCCATTGGGCCCCAGGAAGCCGTAGACCTGCCCCCGGCGTACCTCCAGATCGATGCCGTCCAAGGCGCGGATGCGCCCGTAGCGCTTGCTCAGGCCGACGGTGCGGAGGACGACATCGTGGTCACCGCCAGACATCGGTTCCCCCATCGCAGACTCAGCGTTCGCCCGTCTGAGCTAGATGCCCAGGGATTGGGACGCTCTGCGTCAGCGACTCGCGGAAGAAGTCCACGACGCGCCGTTCGTACTCCTCCGGAGCCGCCTGCCAGCCTCGCGCGTGGTCCGCGCCCTCGATCAGCCAGTAGCGGCGGCCCTCGCCGGCTGCCTCGAACAGCAGCAGCGCCTCTTCCGCGCCAACGACGGCGTCGCTCCCGTCCGCGATGAAGAAGATCGGCAGACCGCCCAGCGCGCCGGCGGCGTCCAGCGGTCGCAACGCATCGAGCGACTGTCCAATCTGACGTTCCATGAGCAGCTTGGCGAGGTTCGCCACCGGGAAGCTGGGCAGGTGAAAGTAGTGGCGCAGGCTGCGGTTCATGATCGTCTCGATGCTCGCGAACGGAGACTCGGCGACGATGGCGCGGACGCGCTCATCGCCCGCGGCGACCAGCAGCGCCACGACGCCCCCGGTCGACATGCCGAACACGCCGATGCGACGCGCGTCCACATCCGGCCGCGCAACCACATAGTCCAGCGCGCCGGCCAGGTCGTGCTGCTCCAGCAGGCCGACGGTGACGGCGTCACCATCACTCTCGCCCCGGTTCCGCTGGTCGAAGAGGAGGACCGAGAACCCCGCGCGATGAAGGAAGTCCGCGTGTGGCAGCACCTCAGCCCTGCTCCGGCTCCAGCCATGCGCCAGGACAACCGTCGGGCTCGGCAAAGCGCCGGCGGCAGGGATGTACCACCCGGCCAGCCGGAGACCGTCTCTGCTCGGAAAGGAGACCTCCTCGGCGGGTAGATCGAAGTCCCCCAGTCCGTGGTCCTCCTGCTTTCGCGCTGGGTGGAGGACGCCGCGCGCGACGAACCAGGCCACCAGGAGCGGCACTCCGGCCAGCACATACGCGGCGAGAACGAGACGGGCTAGCATGACGCTGAGGGTATGCTAACGCGCGCCACGGTCCAGGGACAAGCGGCCCCGGAGCCCCGCCCATGGGCGTGGCTCCGGCCAATATTCCCAGCGCGCCTCCTATGCTAGGCTGAGTCGATGCCCGACAGCACCGCGCGCCCCCACGACACAAAAGCGCAGAGCGCCAACGCAAAGGGCTGGCTCCCGATCGCCGCCGCGACTGCGGTCGCCGCGCCGGCGCTGGTACTTCGCGGCCTGGAGGTCACGGGGATAGCGGAGCTTGGCCTGGCCAGCGGCCTGGAATCCGCGATCTTCGGGCTCACCATCCTTGCGGCGGCGACGCTCCTCATCTGGGCGTCCGAGGTGGCGGAGCGGCTCATCTCGGCCACGCTCGCGCTGGCCGTGCTCGCCATTATCGCGGTGCTGCCGGAGTACGCGGTAGACCTCTTCTTCGCCTGGACAGCGCCGGACAATCCCGAGAACGCGCAGCTCGCGCTTGCGAACATGACCGGCGCCAACCGCCTGCTCATCGGCTTCGCCTGGCCCTTGGTCTTCCTCGTTTTCTGGCTGCGCCAGAAGAAGGGAACGCGAAAGCGAACGCTCCGGATTGGCGAGGACAGCTCGACCGGCATCGTCTTCCTCGGCATCGCCACGCTCTACAGCTTCAGCATCCCGCTGCGCGGCAACCTTTCGCTGATCGACAGCGGCGTGCTCATAAGCCTCTTCGCCTTGTATCTCATCATCTCGTCGCGCTCGCCGCCGCGAGAGGAGGGCGAGCTCATCGGCCCATCGGTGGTGATCGCTGCGCTGCCGCTGCGCACCCGATGGGCCGCGATCATCGGGATCTTCGTCTTCGCCGCCGCGACGGTCTTCGCCGCGGCAGAGCCGTTCGCGGAGGGGCTCGTCGACACCGGCAAGTCGGCGGGCATCGACGAGTTCCTTCTGATCCAGTGGGTAGCGCCGCTCGCCTCCGAGGCGCCGGAGTTCCTCCTGGCGGCGATGCTTGCCCTGCGCGGCCGGGCGATGGCCGGCATGACGCTGCTCATCTCCTCGAAGGTGAACCAGTGGACGCTGCTCGTGGGCTCGCTGCCGCTGGCCTTCGCCATCTCCGGCGGCAGCTTCTCGCCGCTGAACATCGAGTCGCGGCAGGTGGAGGAGGTTTTCCTCACGGCAGCCCAGTCGATCTTCGCCGTCGCCGTACTCACGAACCTGCGCTTCTCGGCCAGGGAGGCGATCCTCATCTTCGTGCTCTTCACCGCACAGCTCGTCATCCCGATCGAGACGGTGCGGATCGGCTTCGGCGCAGGGTACATGGTGCTCGCGATCGGCTGGTTCGTCGCCCAGCGGGGATCTATCTTTGGACGTCTTAGGGAGACGAAAGAGCAGGCGTTTGGCACGCCGGCCCCGGCGCCGCCGCACGGCGCAAACCCGAACGGCGACTGAGCGCCTGTTCCCCCACCACAAGCGATGCGTTACGATGGGCCGTCATGCCCCCATCACGCCGCGATCTCTTCGACTGGCTGGACGAGCAGGCCGAAGAGTTCTCCGCCGCGACAACTCGCGAGTACTATCTGAACTACGCCGGCCACAAGGATAAGCTCGAGCTCGCGCCGATCTTCGAACGCCACGCCGACCTCTTCCAGAAGAAGACCGTCACGAAGGCGCTTCGCGCCGGCGACGACGACCCCCGCGCGCCTAATCTGCGCGCCTTCGTCGTCGAAGGCTACCTCGAGCAGGCCGCCAAGGAGCTGACGGAGGAGATCGCCGGCCGCGAGACCTCCGACACGGTCGAGTGGGACGGCGAGCCGCTCCCCTACCGCTCCGTACAGCAGCGGCTGCTGAACGAGCCGGACCACGCCCGCCGGCGACAGCTAGAGCGGCTGCGGCTGGAGGTCACCGCCGCACAGAACCCCCTCCGGGAGCATCGCTGGGACCTCCTCTATGGCCAGGCCGGGGAGCTTGGGTTTGCAAGCTACCGCGCGCTCTGCGACGAGACGGGATCGCTGAAGCTGGCTGGGCTGCGCGACATGCTGGAGCGCTTCCTCTGGGAGACCGTGAAGCCGTACCGCGACCGGCTGGAACGCGAGCTGCGCGACATGGAGGTGGATCCCGCAGCGGCGGAGCGCAGCGATCTCCTCCGTCTCTTCCGCTCGCCCCAGTTCGACGGCTCCTTCCCGCGCGAGCGAATGTTGCCGGCGCTGGAGGCCACGCTCCAGAAGCTGGGCGTCGACACGGCGAACCAGTCCAGCGTGAAGCTGGACACGGAGGAGCGCCCGAAGAAGTCACCCCGCGCGTTCTGCGCCCCAGTCGCCATCCCGGGCGAGATCTACCTGGTGATCAGCCCCCACGGCGGCCACGACGACTACCGCGCGCTCTTCCATGAGGCCGGCCATGCCCAGCACTTCGCCCATATCGAGGCCGGCCAGCCCTTCGCCTACCGCGGTCTGGGCGATAACTCGGTGACGGAGGGCTTCGCGTTCGTGCTGGAATCGCCGCTCTCCAGCGCAGGCTGGCTACGGAGGGAGCTGGGCATCGAGGAGAGCGCTGCGTACCTCTCGCTCACGCGCTTTCACAAGCTGTACATGCTGCGCCGCTACGCTGCCAAGCTGCTCTACGAGTTCGACCTGCACGGCGGCGACGACGTGCGATCGCACGGAAAGCACTACGCCGACCTGCTGACGACACACCTGGGGGTGCGCCACAGCCCGGTCGACTACCTCGCCGACCTTGATGACGGCTTCTACTGCGCCCGCTACCTGCGCGCCTGGATCTTCGACGCCCAGCTACGCGCCCGCTTCGCCCAGCGCTGGGGCCAGGAGTGGTTCGCCGAGGCCGAGGCCGGCGACGCTCTGCGTGAGCTCTGGGCCAAGGGCCAGCGCCACCCGGCGGAAGAGCTGCTCCGCCAGCTCGGCGAGCCGGGCCTCAGCATGGACCCGTTGGCCGCGGAGCTGGCGCAGCTTTAGCGCGCCCGGTCTCCTCCCGCTAGGCGCACGTGTGGCCGAACTGGCCCAGCAACGCGAAGAAGTCCGTCACCGCAATCGCGCCGTCAGCAGGCCCTAGGTTCCAGACGTTCGGCCCGAGCGAAGGGCCCCGGTCGAACAGTGGATGGTAGGCCGGCGCCGCCGGCGGCGGTGACAGCGGGTCGACGTTAGCGTCGCCTGCCGATCCGAAACGCTGGAGCAGCGCGAAGAAGTCCGTCACCGTGACCGCGCCATCACGGTTCGGATCGAAGAAGTCCCAGAAGTTGAGATAGTCCCGCTGGCCACCCAGAGCTGCGTCTGGGCCGTTCTCTTGCGTGTCCGTGCAACCGTCGTTGTCGGTATCTCCTGCTGCCTGCATGGTGGGCGTTGGTGGCGGCGTAGCAGCGGCCGTCGCCGTGGGCATGCCGGTGGGCGTCGCCGCGGGCGTGCTGGTGGGCGTGGGCATGCCGGTGGGCGTCGGCATGGGCGTGCTGGTGGGCGTGGGCATGCCGGTGGGCGTCGGCGTGGGCGTGCTGGTGGGCGTGGGCATGCCGGTGGGCGTGGGCGTAGGCGCCGCCGGTCCTGTGAAGAAAGCGGTGACCTTGCGGTCGCCGTTCATCATTACCGTGCTAGGGTTGGAACCGTTGTTTTCGGCCCCAGACCACATAATGAAGGAGGAGCCCGAGGCGGGCTTCGCAACCAACGTCACCTGGGTTCCCGGCCAATACTGATCGGTCGGACAGCCGCCCGAGTTGGATGGCGTTCTGTTGATCGAGCCGCTCCCGCTACCCACGTTTAGCGTTAGGGTGTGGCAGTTCCACGCGAAGTTAGCGGTCACCTTCCGGTCGCCAGTCATCGTGACCGTGGTAGGATTCACGGCGTCGTTGTCCGTGCCAAACCAAGAGCTGAATGTGTAACCTGACGCTGCGGTTGCAGTTAGGGTGACGGCGTAACCGGGCGAGTACTGGTTGGTCGGGCAACCTCCCGCGCTCGTCGGAGTAGTGGTCACCGAGCCGCTCTCAGCACCCACGTTCATGGTCAGCGTGTAGCAGGTCGTACCGGCATGGGCAGTCGGGCTGGTTCCCGGGCTAGTAACGAAGCCCAGCGCAAGGACGACCGCTGTCCAGGCCAGCACTCTCAAGAAGCGCGGCGCGCCGCCTAAACCGACTCTGTCCAAAGCCATCTAGTACACCAAGCATCTAGACTCGATACGACCGTGCCTCCAAAGCTGTCGGATACGAATGCTCCTAATCGATCTATCGACCGAAGGAGCATCAATCGAGAGCGTGTCGGATTGCCCACCTGCTGCGGTCGTCCGCAAGACGGCGATCGTGTACGGTATCTCCGACCCATGACAAGCGAACCGGCCGCAGAGCGCGACGACGGCGCGCCCGTCGCGGGCCAGCGAGCGGCGCTCGCGCTCATGACCGCCGTCATCATCCTCACGATGACGACGTGGTTCTCCGCGTCGGCGGTCATCCCGCAGCTACGGGAGGACTGGGGCCTCAGCACCGGCGAATCGTCGCTCCTTATCATCGCGGTGCAGGCCGGCTTCGTCGCCGGCGCTCTCATCTCGGCGCTACTCAACCTAGCGGACGTCTTCCCAGCGCGCCGCGTGCTCTGGCTCTCCGCCGCGGGCGCCGCCGTAGCGAACGCGGCGATCGTCTTCGCGGACGGCCCGGAGGTGGCGATCCCGCTGCGATTCCTCACCGGGGCATTCCTCGCCGGCGTCTATCCGGTCACGCTCAAGATCATGTCGACCTGGTTTCTTCGCGGGCGCGGCGTCGCGCTCGGCATCATCATCGGTGGGCTGACAATCGGGTCGGCGCTGCCGCACTTCGTGAACGGCGTCGGGGGCCTGCAGTGGCAGGGCGTGATCCTCGCGACCTCCGCGCTCACCGTGGCCGGAGCGGCGCTCACGGCGGCGGCGGTTCGCGAAGGGCCCTTCCCCTTCCCGCAGGCGACGTTCGACCCGCGCCAGGCCGGACAGGTCTTCGCGAACCGGGGTGTGCGGCTCGCATCGATCGGCTACTTCGGCCACATGTGGGAGCTCTACGCCATGTGGGCCTGGTTCCTCGCCTTCTTCGCGGAGAGCCTGGCGCGGGACGGCCATCCGAACGCGGAGAACGCCGCCGCGCTCGGCACGTTCGCGGTCATCGGCATCGGGGCCGTGGGCTGCTGGCTGGGCGGCGTCCTGGGCGACCGTTGGGGCAGGACGAAGACGACGGCGGCGGCCATGGCAGTCTCCGGCGTCAGCGCGATCCTCGCCGGCTTCGTGTTCGGCGGGCCATTCCTGCTGGTGCTCGCGGTCGGGTTGGTCTGGGGCTTCGCGGTCGTCGCCGACTCCGCGCAGTTCTCGACGATCGTGAGCGAAGTCGCCGACCAGCTCTACGTCGGGACGGCGCTCACCTTGCAGCTCGCCGTCGGCTTCTCGCTCACCGTCGTCACGATCTGGCTCGTGCCGATCCTACGCGACGGCATCGGCTGGGAGTGGACCTTCGCCTTCCTCGCGCCCGGCCCGGCGATCGGCATCGTCGCCATGCTCTACCTCTTACGCCTGCCGGAACGAGCCCTTATCGCGGAAGGCAGAGGCTAGGCACAGCTACTACGCGCAGCTATGCCCGACCTGCGCCAGCAGCGCCAGGAAGTCCGCAAATGCGATGGAGCCGTTGGGAGGGGCCTGGTTCCATACGTTCGCGCCGGTCTGCCCACCGCGGTCGTAGCGCGGGCTGTACACGCCCAGAGGCGTCTCCGCCGCCGGCGATAGCGGGTCCGTGTTGCGGTTGACTGCCGCCGCGCCGCCGTTGTCGTTCGTGTTGAAGTGCTGCAGCACGAGCAAGAAGTCGGCGAAGG
>JADFNZ010000053.1 GCA_022563135.1 Chloroflexota bacterium
CCAGGCTGATGGTCACGGCAGATTCGGGAAGCAGGGTTTGGAGCGGGAGAAGGGACTCGAACCCTCGACCCTCTGCTTGGGAAGCAGATGCTCTACCAACTGAGCTACTCCCGCTCGGATGCCAGGCCGCGACGATAGTATAGCCGCTATGGCTTAGGTTTGAGAACTAGCTCCGCGATAGCTGGTGCGTGGTTGCTCAGCCGGCAGAGTGGGAGCGAGCCGGACTGAGCGTCTATCTGGCGCTCGGTTTCACGCGGATTTTCGCCGCTACTGAGAGCCCCAGCGATACGCTTTCGCCCTCCGACTCGATGACGATGACGCCGCTCGATGGCACGCGCTCGAGGATCGTGATCGCTCGACCGGGCTTCAGGTGGTGGCGCTCCAGGTACTCCAGAAGCTCCTTGTCCTGCTCCAGCTCCTCGGAGATGAAGTGCACGGTCGCTTTGCTCCCCGGCTCGAGGGTATCGATAGGTACAAGTAGAGGGCTCAGCTTCGCTCCCGTGCGAGGGATTGGGCTCCCGTGCGGGCAGGTCTTAGGTTTGCCTAGCAGCTCGAAGATCCCTTGCTCGATGATAGGTGTCAGGCCGTGCTCGAAGTGATGGGCCTCCTCGTGAACGTCAGCCCAGCGAAGCTTCAGCACATCGGTCAAGAAGCGCTCTGATAGACGGTGCCGCCGCGCGATGTTCTCCGCGAGCTGGTGTCCTTGGGTGGTGAGGTGGATGTGCTTCTTGTCGTCAAGCCGAACCAGGCCGTCTCGCTGCATGCGCTTGACGGTGGCCCAGGCGGTCGGAGGTGTGACCTGCATCCAGCGCGCGAGTCGCGCGGAGATCACCGTTTCGCCCTCCGTCTCCAGGCTGTAGATCGTCTGCAGGTAGTCGTCGACCGTCTCCGAAAGAGCGGTGCCGGCTGTGGCCTTGGCCATGGGGGCGCCTCCTTCGCTGGCGAGTATCAGTCTACCCTAATCTCTTGGGCTGGCCAATGGGCCATGCAGCAATTAGCTGAGCCGAGCGCCTGTCACCTCGCCACAGAACGCTCGGTTCGCGCGTACCTGGGGCGGGACGGTATTAGAGTGCCGGTGCGTACGTTCGGGAGCCTCTGCTATGGTGGCGCTGGAGGTGTTGTCGTATGGAGCTTGTCGTGGGACAGGAGACCACCCGCGAGATGACCGTCACCGAGGAGGCCGTGCGCGCCTATGCGGAGCTCACGGGTGATCGCAACCCGCTCCACTTCGACGCCGGCTTTGTGGCGGACACACGCTTCAGGCGGCTCATCGCGCAGGGAGGCCTCGCTACGGGCCTGCTGCACGCGCTCGTCGCGATGGATATGCCGGGGCCTGGGAGCGTCTTCCTCAGCCAGGACTGGAGCTTCCCGCGGCCGGTCTACATCGGCGAGACGATCCGCGCGGTGGCGACGGTCGCCTCCGTGCAGAACCGGCGCGGCATCGCGAAGCTGCGGTTCGAGGTGAAGAACCAGGACGGCGACGTTGTGCTCAAGGGCGAGGCGACCGTCATGCAGGTGCAGCCAGGCACGTAAGCTGGATCTACACAGAACGACAGACCAAGAACGCCCGCGCTGAGTCTCAAGCGATCGACAGACCGGTTCCTACGACGGCTTCACGTTCTGGTTGAGCCGGAACATGTTGTCTGGATCGAACTTCTTCTTCAGTTCCACCATCCGCTCGTAGTTCGATCCGTACGCTGCGCTGACACGATCAGTCTCCTCCTCTGTAAGGAAGTTGACGTAGACTCCGCCGGTGGCGAACGGAGCTGACTTGTCGAAGAATTCCCGTGCCCATGCAATACACTTCTCGTCATCCGCAGCATCTTCCCAACGGCCGTGCACATTCAGAACGAAGTTCGCGTCCCGGTGGAAGTAAGCTGTCGCATCGGCTGCGACACGGCTCGTTTTACCGCCCATCGCCGCGATGAAAATCTCACACTGAGGCGACGGAAGCTTTCCAGCGTACTCGATGATCACATCGACGGCGCCGTCGCTGAGCTCAGCGAAGTTGTGTGACTTCCAGTAGTTCCGGGCACCCGGCGTGAGTAGTGGATCGAATGCTTGCTGCCAGTCCGTGTATGGCTGCGCTCCGATAAACTCACCAACCGGCGTCCCGAACGTGCGCAGCGGCTCGATGAGCTTCTGCCCTTCTTCGACATCTCCAGCGTAGAAGACTGCGAGGAGCACGACTTCAGTTCCGTGAACATCCTCTGGCAGGAACGGAAACGGTGGCGCCTGGCGCGTCACCAGCCAGACGTTCAAGTCGTCCGGCATCGTCAGCGCAAAGTCGCGATACTGCGTGATCACTGACTTCGCCTGATCGAAAGGGAAGACGATGAGGCCGCTGAGTACGTCCGGCCCCAGCGGGTGAAGCTGGAACTCGAAGTTGGTGACGATGCCCAAGTTTCCGCCGCCGCCCCGTATGCCCCAGAAGAGGTCCGTGTTCTCGTCCGCGCTCGCATGCAGTAGTTCGGCTTCTGCTGTCACAACATCTGCGGAGATTAGATTATCGATGGACAGGCCGTACTTGCGGGAGAGCCAGCCGAAGCCGCCGCCCAGCGTCAGTCCAGCGATGCCAGTTGTCGAATTGATGCCGAGCGGCGTCGCCAGGCCGGCCTTCTGGGTCTCACCATCGAAATCGCCGAGCGTGGCCCCGGGGCCGACCGAGGCGCGGCGAGCATCCGCGTCCACTCGCACGCTATTCATAAGCGATAGATCGATCATCAACCCACCATCGCATACGGCGCTTCCCGCGATGTTGTGGCCGCCGCCGCGCACGGATACCAGCAGCCGGTGTTTACGCGCGATGGCAACTGCCTGCTTCACGTCGTCTGTATTCGTGCAGCGCGCGATGAGCGCTGGCCGCCGGTCGATCATCGCGTTCCAGATTTCGCGCGCCTCCTCATACGCTGCGTCACCGGCGCGGAGAAGCTCGCCGCGAAGGTTCGCCTTCATCTGTTCGATTCCAGTGTCGTCGATCGATGTTGTCGCGCCAGCGACAGTTTCTATCTGTGTCCCTGCCATCTTCTCCTCCTCCTAGACTTCGGGACTAATGGTTCTCCTGCCTCCTGAGAACGTAAAGTATCCTAGGTTCTTCGCAATTGTCAATGGCGATGTGCGCCCGCGGCGAAATAGCGCTGGCTACTGCTTCACCAGGCCGATGACGTTGCCCTCCGGGTCGGCGAGCTGGGCCATCGTCGGGCCGCCCGGCACGTCCCTGGGCGGCATGACGGTCTTGCCGCCCAGGCTCTCCGCCTTCTTCAGCGTCTCGTTCGGGTCGACCACCTGCACGTAGAACGTCACCAGCGGCCCGGCGTCTCTCTGGACGATACCGCCGCCGATGCCCTCCGGCGGGCCGCCGACGCCGGCCTCGACCATTCCGTACTGCATCGGATTGTTGTCATCGATCTTCCAGCCGAAGATCTCCTGATAGAAAGCCTGCAGCTTCTTTCCATCCTTGCCGTGGATCTCAAAGTGAACGACGGGACGTGTCATGTTGCGTTGCCCTTCTAGCCCCAGAGCGGGGCGCTAACGAACCAGCGGTATGAGGGTAGGGGGCCGCCGCTCGGAGTGCAAGGCCGCCGCTACGGGATGCTCAGTTTGGCCGTTATGCCGAGGTGGTCGGACGGGTACAGGTCCTTGTCGAGCGGGTGCGGCTTGTCGAACGTCAGGCTCGCATCCAGGATCTTCGCCCCGCGCACGAAGATGTAGTCGAGGCAGCCGTGCGGCGCCGGATCGAAGGTATTGACCGGCGTCGACCAGGTCTTCTCTGGCTCGCCGCCATGGATCGCCTCGTACGCGGAGGTAAACCGCTCCTTCATCAGCGCGACCGTCGGTTCGTTCGGGTAGGCGTTGAAATCGCCTAGCACGACCGTGGCCGCCGCGTCATCCCAAGTCTCGACCCACTGCAGGAGCTTCTCCGCCTGTTCGAGTCGCTCCGCGGTGCCCTCCGGTGGGTAGTAGAGGTGGTTGTTGTAGAGGTCGAACAGGGCGTCGTTCTCCAGACGGAGGCGCAGGCGCTGGGCGACGCCTTCGTAGGAGAGGAGGTCCAGCCCTTCGTGCGCTTCCACGGGGAGCCGCGACATGACGGCGAGCGCCTGCACGTGTGCTGCCCGGCCGGGGCGGCCCATGTGGTAGATCCAATAGCGCGGTGGCTCCGTGAGGCGGCGGTTCGCCAGCCGGCAGAGCGACATCCCCTGGTCGATGACGAGGTCGACCTCCTGCAGCGCGATGACATCGGGCTGCAGCTCGGTGAGTTGGTCGAGCAGGAGCGGCAGGCGCTCGCCCCAGCGGCCGATCTTATTGAAGATGTTGAGCGTCGCGATTGTGACGGTCGCCATCAGCGGCCCGATCGCGACTTCCCCACTGCGGCCGGCAGGGGATGGGCGGTGGGGCGGCGCCCTTCGTAGGAGACGAACTCCGTGTAGCCGGCCTGTGCCGCCCAGGCCGCGATGTCGTCGAAGCGCTGGCCGACGCGCTCGGGGATGTGCGCGTCCGAGGCGAGCGTCACCGGCAGCCCGGCCTTCTGCGCCCGCTCCAGCACCGGCAGGGCAGGGTAGGGCTCCGCGACCGGCTTGCGGTAGCCGTTGCTGTTGATCTCCAGCGCGTGCTTGTTCGCGCTCGCGGCGTCGACGATGGCGCTGTGTAGGGGAGTGAAGCTGGCGGGCCGGTGGCCGAGTAGCTTCGGCAGGTCCGGGTGGGCGAGGACGTCGCAGAGGCCGCTCTTCGCCAGGTCGGTGAGGAGCGCGGCGTAGTCCGCGAAGACCGCATCGATGTCGCGCGTCTCCCACTCGGCAGAGTTCGCGGGCACCTCCGGCCAATCGAATCCCCACGCGCCGATCCAGTGGACCGAGCCGAGCACGATGTCCCAGTCGTACGGCGCGAGGAACGCTCGCAGCGCCTCTTCGTGGCCGGGGATCCAGTCCATCTCCAGGCCGAGCAGCACGGGCAGGCCGTCGGCTTTCGCCTGCTCGATCACGCGGACATAGTCGGCGACGGCGCCGGAGACGTGGTCGCGGAAGTATGCCGCTGTCGTGGCCGCGAGCGCCGGGTTCGGATCGGCGTCCCACCAGCCGATGAGGGCGTCATAGGCCTCCTGGAAGCGAAAGAGATGCTCAGTGAAGGCGATGCGCTCCACGCCGTTCGCGTGCGCGGCCTCCACGTACAGCTCGATGCGCTCTCGCGTGATCGGCGGCTGTTGCCCGTGGGGCTGGAGATGGACGTGGGAATCGACGTACATCGCGACCACTCTAGCAGATGCGGTCGCGGCGACGCAGCGCCCTGCGCTACGGTGCTGCGCCGATGGTGAGGACGCCGCCGACGATGAGCAGAGCGGCGGCAATGCGGGGAGCGCCGAACCCTTCGCGGAGCAGAGCGACGCCAAGGATCGTGCCGATTACAATGCCCACCTCCCGCACCGACGCGACGTAGCTCACCTGGCTCGTTGTGAGTGCGGTGAGCACCAGGATGTAGGCGGCCGGCGCGAACAGGCCGGCGGCCAGCACGGTGGCGCGTCCCTTCCGCCACTCAGTCAGGAGCGGCGGGCCGCCGCCCCGCAGAGCAAGCGGCGCGAGAAACAACACGTGGCCGGTCAGCCCGAACTGGCTCAGCGTGATCGGCGGCAGGTGGTCGAGGGCGGTCTTGTCCCAGAGGGAGTAGATCGTGATCAGGATGCCCGTGAACACTGCCACGCGAACGGCAGGCCGGTCCACGGAACGAAAGGGCCGGAGGAGCTCGCGGAGCGACGGCGCCTCGGCCTGAATGATGACGATCCCCACGAGCACGAGCGCGATCCCTCCAATCGCGACGTTCGAGATGCTCTCGTCGAGGAGCAGGACGGCCACGAGGGGGATGAGCGCCGGCCCCAGGCCGCGCGCGATCGGGTAGACCGTGGAGAGATCGCCGAGTTGGTAGCCTCGGGCGAGCGCGCGGCCGTAGACGCCGTGCAGGAGCGCGCTGCCAGCGCCGAACGCCAAGCCGGCCATGCCAATGTCATCGCGCAGCGCGAGGACGAGTGCCGGAACGAAGAAGATCGAGAAGGAGACGATGCCTAGGCCGCACAAAAAGGCCGCCTTGTGCCCGCTCCGCTTAAGCAAGAAGTTCCAGCTCGCGTGCAGAAAGGCCGAGCCAAGCACGAGAAGAAACGCAGCCGTCGTCATCGGTTTTCCCAGCGTACCAGACGCTCGCGGCTGGTCACGAGCGGCAACGGCTCGTTGTGGTATGATCTGCCCGCTGCCTTCGAGAGTCCTCCGATCCGTGCGGGTGGGTGAATGGCTGATTGGGACCTGATCGTGGTGGGCGCGGGCGCCGCCGGTGCCGTGATCGCCGCGCGGGTGAGCGAGAGCCCGCGCCAGCGCGTGCTGCTGATCGAAGCCGGGCCGGACTACCCGGAGCACGGCGCGCTGCCGGAGGACCTCGCGAACGGCCGCAAGAACTCCGTCGTCGCGCACGACTGGGGCTTCAGCTACCAGCCCACGCCGTTCAGCCGGCAGGACGTCCCGCTGCCGCGCGGCAAGGTGACCGGCGGCTCGACCGCAGTGAACACCTGCATCGCGCTGCGCGGCCAGCCGGAGGACTACGACGAGTGGGCCGCGCAGGGCTGTCGTGAGTGGACGTGGGAGAAGTGCCTGCCCGCGTTCATCCGCCTGGAGACGGACGAGGACGTCCGGAACGAGCTGCACGGCCGCGACGGCCCGATCACGATCCGCCGCCACACGGATGAGGAGCTGGTGCCGCTTCAGCGCGCCTTCCTGGAGGCGTGCCGAACGCTCGGCTATCCGGACTGTCCGGATCACAACGACCCAACGACGACCGGCGCCGGGCCGCACCCGATGAACAAGCGCGGTACCTTGCGTGTCAGCACCGCGCTCGCCTACCTCTCTAGCGCGCGACGGCGCGAGAACCTCACGATCCGGCCCAACACCACCGTGCGGCGAGTGGTCATCGCCAACGGTAAGGCCGCGGGCCTTGAGGTGGAAACGGACGGCGCCGTCGAAACGGTCAATGGTCGCCGCATCGTCCTCGCGGCAGGCTCCATCCAATCGCCCGCGATCCTTGTGCGCTCGGGCGTCGGGCCATGCGAGGTGCTGGAGCGGCTGAGCATCACCGTCACGCGAGCCGCCCCAGGCGTGGGCGTTCGACTGTTCGATCACCCCGGCGCGCTCGTCACGCTCGCGCCCAAGGACGGCGTGGCGAGCTTCGACGACCCGCTGGTCCAGACGACGCTTCGCTACACGGCAGCCGGCAGCGATGCCTTCAACGATATGCAGCTCGAACCGATCTCCTTCCTCCAGCGCTGGCCTGGCGACGCGCTCCTCATGGGCCTCGCGCCGGTCGTCGAGAAGCCGCGCGGCCACGGCCACCTCGTCTTCCAGAGCGCCGACCCGAACACGCAGCCGGCGATCGAGCCGAACTTCCTGGCCGATGACTGGGACCTGGAGCGGATGGTGGAAGGGATCGAGCTGGCGCTGCGCTTCGCCGATACGGGGGAGATTCGCGCCGTGTCGGAGCGCATCGTCAGGCCGAAGCCGGAGGTGGCGTCCGACAAGGAGGCGCTCCGTGCCTGGGCGCGCCGCGCTACCGGCTCCGGCTACCACCCGTGCGGCACCGCGCCGATGGGCGCGGCTGACGACGCTTCGGCAGTGGTCGATCAGCACGGGCGCGTCTTCGGCGTCGAGGGGCTCCACGTCGCGGACGCCAGCATCATGCCGGCGATCCCGCGCGCGAACACGAACATCCCCACGATCATGATCGGTGAGCGTTTCGGCGAATGGTTTCGCGAGGAGGTGATCTGACGCGATGAAGCTGAGCGAGATCCCGACGCCCGCGCTCGTCGTCGATCTCCCGGCGATGGAGCGGAACATCCGGCGCATGGCGGAGTTCTTCGCCGGCTCGGCGTGCAAGCTGCGACCGCACTTCAAGGCGCACAAGACGCCCGAGATCGCCATGCGCCAGCTCGCCGCGGGCTCTTGCACCGGTCTCACGTGCGCGACCGTGGCCGAGGCCGAGCTCGTGGCGACGGAGCGCCTGACGGACGATATCCTCATCGCGAACGAGGTCGTCGGGCCGGGCAAGGCGGCGCGGGTCGCGAAGCTCGCGAACGCCGTCGATCTCAAGGTCGCCGTCGACTCCGAGGCAGGGCTTGCGGACCTCGCGCAGGCCGCCCGGGCGGAGGGCGTGGAGGTGGGGGTGCTGGTCGATGTGGACGTTGGGCTGCCGCGCTGCGGGATCGCTCCGGGCGAACCGGCGTTGGCGCTCGCGAAGCGCGTCGAGGCAACGGACGGCGTCCGCCTGCGCGGCCTGATGGGGTACGAGGGGCACGTGGTTGGCATCGAGGACCGCGCCGAGCGCGAGCCCCGCACGGCGAAAGCAGTGGGACGCCTGGTGGAGAGCGCGCGCATGGTGCGCGAGGCCGGACTGCCCTGCGCGATCGTCAGCGCGGGCGGCACGGGCACGTACGACATTACGGGCCGCACGGAGGACATTACCGAGATACAGGCCGGCTCCTACGTGCTGATGGACACCGCCTACGCGAAGCTGGACATCCCGTTCGAGCGCGCCTTCAGCGTGCTCGGCACGGTGTTGAGCCGGCCGAAGCCGGAGCGCTGCGCCACGGACGCCGGCCATAAGGCCTGCACGTTCGACCACGGCAACCCGGCTGTGAAAGGTATCGCAGGGGCGGAGGTGCTCTTCCTCAGCGATGAGCACGCGACAATCACCCTGCCGCCGGAGAGCGCGATCGCGGTGGGCGACCGGATCGAGCTCTGGCCCTCGCACATCGACCCGACGATCAACCTCCACGATGTGCTCTACGCGGTCGAAGGCGAAGAGGTGGTCGCGGTGTGGCCGATCGCGGCGCGCGGCTACGGCGAGCAACGCTCCGGAGCGACGTGAGCGGGGAAGGATCTCAAGCCGTGCGAGTTCGCCCGTACCAGCCCAGTGCAGTGATGGAACATCCGTCCCCTGCCGAGCGACCGGATGCGGCGGACCACCGCCTCCCCTATGAGCCCGCGCTGGATGGCATCCGAGCGCTGGCCGTCGCCGCCGTGCTCGCCTACCATGCGGATCTGCCGTGGGCGCGCGGCGGGTTCCTCGGCGTGGACGCCTTCTTCGTTCTTAGCGGATTCCTGATCACGAGCCTACTTCTGGCGGAGTGGCGCGATACGGGCTCCATTGGTCTGCGTAGCTTTTGGGCCCGGCGCGCCCGGCGGCTCCTGCCGGCCTTGTTCCTGATGCTGGCGGTCACGCTAACTCTCGGTGCGATTCTCGCGACGCCCGAAATGCTTGCGAAGCTGCGGGGGGACGCCCTGTCCACGTTAGGCTACGTGTCCAACTGGTGGTTCGCCCTCGGCGGCGAATCCTACTTCGATCAGTTCGTTGAGCCGTCACCGCTTCGCCACACCTGGTCGCTCGCGATTGAGGAGCAGTGGTATCTCATCTGGCCGTTGATCGTGCTCGGGGTCGTGCGCTGGCGCCGCTCTCCGCTGCGTGACCTGCTCGGCCTGTCGCTCGTGTTGATCGCCGGGTCGGCTCTTCTTGCGGCGTGGCTCTACGAACCGCATGGGGACACGTCGCGCATCTACTATGGGACGGACACGCGGGCGCAGTCGCTGCTGGTCGGAGCCGTGCTCGCCGTCCTCGTCGCCCGGCACGGCACTGTTCGTAGTGTCGCGCTACAATCTCTGCTCCGCTTCTCGGCGTTTGCAGCGGTCGCGCTACTCGGGCTGCTCTGGATGCAGACCGCTGATGAGGGCGGTTTCCTCTACCGTGGAGGCTTCCTGCTGCACGCCATCGCAGTGGCGATCGTGATCGCTGCGGTGGTCCAGACACGCTCAGGGATCATCGGCAGCGTTCTCTCCGTTCCACCGCTCCGTTGGATCGGTCTCATCTCCTACGGCGTCTATCTGTGGCACTGGCCCGTGTATCTCTTTCTCACGCCGGAACGCACAGGCCTGGACGGCGCCGGCCTCCTGCTCGCCAAGGTTTCGCTTACCCTAGCTGTCGCAGCGGCATCGTATCTCTTGTTGGAGAACCCCATTCGCCGGGGAGCGCTCAGCCACTTGCGCGTGTCATGGAGCCTGGCGCCGGCCGGCGCGGCTGCTCTCGTAGTCCTGGCGGTCTTCGCGACGCGTGACGGTGGAGTGCGTTACGCTGTCCCCGTCGAGGCGGCGGCACTACCGGTGGTATCCGAATCGGTTGGCGCGGAGCCGCCGCTGAGAGTGCTCCTCGTGGGGGATTCCGTCGCCTGGACGCTCTCCCATGGACTCAATCTCCATCAGAACGACCTCAACTTCGTCCTTCGAGACGCCACGATCGTCGGGTGTGGCATCATCCATGGCGATCTCAGGATCGGGAAGGACCTCGTCCGTCCGATTGCGGAGTGCCGGGATCGCAACCAGCGCTGGCAAGTGGAGATCGCGGCGTTCGATCCGGATGTCGTCCTGGTGGTCGCGAGTGCGTGGGACGGCAACGACCGGGAGGTAGAAGGCTTCACGTACGAGTTTGGAGCGCCCGAGGGGATCGAGTTCTGGCTGCGAGAACTGCAGGATTCCGTTGACCTCTTCAGCGCTCGCGGCGCGAGCATAATGATGCTGACCACGCCGTATGTCAACGAGACGTGGCTCACGGATGAAACGATCACCCGGCTGAACTTGCTGTTCGAGCAAGCTGCGATGCGCAATCACACGCGGTCCACGATTATCGACCTCAACGGCTTTGTCGCCGCTACCGAACCCGGCTGGGACCAGGACGGTGACGATGAAATGCGCCCGGACGGCGCGCACTTTAGCAGCATAAGCTCGGAGCTCATCGCGGAGTGGCTCGCGCC
>JADFNZ010000054.1 GCA_022563135.1 Chloroflexota bacterium
GTTGGCGCCGGCGAAAGCATCCCCCTCCAATCACATTTTATGTCGCCCCTTGACTCTGGAGGGGGCAGGGGCATCTATGTGAATGTGAATTACATTCACACTAAAGGAAAGGGCCCTCGATGCACGTGGTTGCGACCTTAGACGAGTATGGGAAGCCGGCATGGATCACAGCCATGATCGTCGGCTTCATTCTGTGGTGGCCCATCGGCCTTGGCGTTTTGGCCTATCTGATCTGGAGTGGACGCATGGGATGCGGAGCTTGGAAACGCGAATGGAAAGACAGCGAGTTCGGGCGTGAAGTGATGCGCTGGCGGCGGGGCGTAAGCCCGCTCAGGTCAACCGGCAACCGCGCCTTCGACGAGTATCGCGAGGAGACCTTGCGGCGCCTCGAGGAGGAGGTCGACGAGTTCCAGGCCTTCTTGCAGCGCCTGCGTCACGCCAAGGACAAGGCCGAGTTCGACCAGTTCATGGCTGAGCGTCGCGGCGGCGGCTCTGCTGCGTAACGGAGGCGAAGCGCTCCTGCGAACGAGCGAAGAGTAGAGAGGCAACAAAAGGCGAGGGTGCGGGATCTTGGTCCCGCGCCCTTTCTTTACTTTTATGGCTTCCAAGCTGTCTTCGGCGTCGATCCTCGCTATGATGTTCGTGGGGAGGGATGCATGAGACCGGGCTTTGTGGCCTTCGCACTTGCGGCTTTGATCGGCGCGTCGACCCCATCGGCCGAGTGTCTGAAGGCGAATCAAAATGGCGAGGTCGCCGAAGGGATTCTCTCGCTCGGCACCTTCGAGGACGCCAACGACGGCACCTTCGAGGCGCTCAAGCACTGGCCGGAACGCTACCTGGATCCCGAGTATCGGCGCAACACATCGTTTTTTCGGCGGCTTGCGCCGGAGGTGGAGCACAATGGCATCGCACGGCTGCGCGCGGACCACGATTCGGGAGCGCTCAGCGGTGTCATCGCGGGGTACGCGGCCGAACTAGGAGAAGTCGGCGACTCGACGGTGTTCGCAGGGTGGCGTTGAGCGGTGCTGCATCACAGACCCGCCGACTTCAGTCCGCGATTCAGCACAATGAGTCACCGTACTGAGCAAGTTTCGCTACATCATCGCCATTGACACGCGAGCCGTTCTGGTAGTATTCTCACGAGCGCCTAAGCTCACCGTTTACGCAAAGATTAGGGCGCTCTGCGCTCCTTGCGAATGCCCTTCGGACAGGAGGTGGCGATGACCCAGCAGCAAGAGATCCAGTCGGTCGTGACGGACGAAATGCGCGCCGCGATCGGCAAGGAGAGCGAACCCGCGACGCTGGAGGTGGAGAAGACCGGCTGCCGCATGTTCGCCCGCGCCGTCGGTCACAACGACCCGATCTACTACGACGAGGAGCACGCCAAGAGCAAGGGCCACCGCAGCATCGTCGCGCCGCCAGGGTTCCTCGGCACACCGGCCTTCAGCCCCAGTGCCGCGCGCGGGGCCGGCCCTCCGGCCGCTCGCTTCAGCATCCCGTACAAGCGCGTGCTCAACGGCGGCACCGAGTACGAGTACTTCGACGAAGTCTGCGCCGGAGACGTGCTCACGTCACGAACCAAGATCAGTGCGTTCGACGAGCGAACCGGCAGCCTCGGGCCGATGCTGATCACGACGCGCGAGACCACGTACACGAACCAGGACGGCAAGGTGGTGGCGAAGATGTACGGCACCACCATCCAGTACTAGCCAGGGAATGGCTTCCGTAGCCGCAGACCCTTAGGTCTGCGCAGCACGCACACGCAGGGCGGAAGCCCTGCCGCCACGCACCGAAAGGAGCGTCTCATGGCAGAGCAAGTGTACTTCGAGGACATGAACGAGGGCGACGAGATACCGACGCTGAACAAGAACTGCTCGACGCAGCAACTCGTCCTCTGGGCCGCCGCCTCAGGCGACTTCTACCAGATCCACTACGACAAGGACTTCGCACAGTCGACCGGCCTCAAGGACATCATCGTGCACGGCGCGCTCAAGAACGCCTTCCTCGGCCAGCTCCTGCACGACTGGGTGGGCGACGAGGGCACGATCAAAAAGTTCGGCTGTAGCTACCGGGGCATGGACGACGCCAAGCAAGACATCACGTGCCGCGGCGTGATCACGAAGAAGTACCAGGAGAGCGGCCAGAACTTCGTCGAGCTCGACATCTGGACGGAGAATCCGGACGGCCGGAAGACGAGCCCCGGCACAGCTCTCGTTACCCTACCCTCCAGGAACGGCGGTTAGGCGGCTGCGATGGGCGCGCTAGACGGCAAGGTCGCGATCATCACCGGCTCCGGCCGTGGCATCGGCCGCGGGATGGCGCTGCTCTTCGCGAAAGAAGGCGCGAAGGTCGTCGTCGTCGACCCTGGCGCAAACGTCGACGGCACGGGCACGGACAACGGCCCGGCCGACCAGGTCGTCGACGAGGTCCGTTCTGCCGGCGGCGAGGCGGCCCCTTGCTACGAGTCCGTCGCGACGATGGACGGCGGCGAGAAGATCATCCAGACCGCGCTGGAGAGCTTCGGCCGGCTCGACATCCTCGTCAACAACGCCGGCATCCTGCGCGACCGCATGATCTTCAACATGACCGAGGAGGAGTGGGACGCCGTGATCGCCGTGCACCTGAAGGGGCACTTCTGCTGTGCCAAACCGGCGTCCATCATCTTTCGCCAGCAACGATACGGGCGCATCATCAACTTCAGCTCGGTCTCCGGTCTCGTTGGCCTGCCCGGCCAGTCGAACTACGGCGCGGCGAAATCGGGCATCGCCGGCTTCACGCGGGTGGTCGCGCGCGATCTTGGCCGCTACGGCGTTACCTGCAACGCGATCTCTCCCGGCGCCACTACCCGCATGACCTCGACCGTGCCTGACTCGACACGCCAGCTTCGTGCCCGGGCCGGCATTGGCGCGCCCGGAGGCCAGCGACAACGCCCGCAGCAGGCGCCAGTCAGCCGCGATCCCGACATGGTCGCGCCAATGGCCGCCTACCTGGCCAGCGACGACGCGTGGAGCATCAACGGCCAGATCTTCGCCGTCGCCGGGGGATCCGTCTCTCTCCTGCAAGGGCCGTCGCCGATGCGCACGCTCTGGAAGGACGAGATGTGGACCGTCGACGAGCTCGTCGAGATGGTGCCGCGGAATCTCATGGCCGGTGTCGGCAACCCGGCCCCGCCCCCGCCCGATCTCGACATCCCCGGCCGCTCTGCGGAGACGGACGACGGTGCCAAGGAGCCGGCGCAAACCGGCGGCTCAAGCTGACGGAGGAGAGCCATGATCACAGGCGTGCATATCGGAATCGTGAATTCGGACATCAAGGAAGTGAACGAGTTCCTGCGCGACAAGCTCGATCTGCCGAACTACGACGCCGGCGGTGGCTTCCTCATCTTCGATCTACCCGAGGTGGAGCTCGCGGTCGAAAGCTCCAGCGACTCTCCGTTCACGCTGGCCTTCTTCTGTGACGACCTCGAAGCGACCGTCGCTGAACTCGAGGGCCGTGGCGTCACGTGTGCAAAACCCTTCCGGGAGGAAGCATGGGGCCGGGTCTCCGAGATCCAGGCACCCAAAGGGCTGGCGGTCTTGCTCTACGAGCGCAAGTATTCCAAGGGAAATCCTGTTGGCTGATCGACTGAAGGGCAAGACGGCGATCGTCACGGGCGCGGGGCGCGGGATCGGACGCGGCGTGGCGCTCCTGCTCGCGCAAGAGGGCGCGAACGTCGTCGTGAACGACTACGGCGTCGCAGTAGACGGCTCACAACCGACCGAAGGGCCCGCCGCTGAGGTCGCCGAGGAGATCAAGGCGGCGGGCGGCAACGCTGTGCCGAACTTCGACACTGTGGCGACCGTCGAGGGTGGCGAGGCGCTGATCAAGACCGCGCTGGACAGCTTCGGCCGGCTCGACATCCTGATCAACGTCGCGGGCATCCTGCGCGACCGCATGATCTTCAACATGACGGAGGAGGAGTGGGACGCAGTGATCGCGGTGCACCTCAAGGGCCACTACTGCACTACCAAGCCCGCCTCAGTGATCTTCCGCCAGCAACGCTACGGCCGCATTGTCAATTTTTCGTCCGGCTCCGGACTGAACGGCAACCCGGGTCAGGCGAACTACGGCGCGGCGAAGGCGGGCATCGCCGGCTTCACGCGCGTGGTCGCGCGCGACCTCGGCCGCTACGGCGTCACCTGCAACGCGATCTCGCCCGGCGCCGCGACCCGCATGACGCAATCGGTGCCGGACAGCTCGCGACAGCTCCGGGCGCGCGCGGGCATCCAGAGCGCCGGCGGCCAGGCGGCACGCCAGGCGCAGATGGCGATGCGAGAACCCGAGCACGTCGCGCCAATGACGGTCTATCTCTGCACCGACGACGCGTGGAACATCAACGGCAAGATCTTCGCCGTCTCCGGCGGCACCATCGCTCTGCTGCAGGAGGAGATCCCGCTGCGCACCGTGATCAAGGATGGCATGTGGACGGTGGAGGAGCTGCGCGGTCTGGTGCCCAGCCGGTTGACCGCGGGCCTGCCGAACCCGGCGCCTCCGCCGCCCGATCTGGAGATCCCGGGCCGTCCCGTCGCCGCGGAGGCCGCGACGCGATAGATCACTTCTGCACGGCGCGACGTAGCTTGCGCTTTCGCTAAGGCGATGCTCTGTCTGGATACGGAGCGGAGATGGCCGCCGCCTTTTCCGGCGCAAGCCCTTCACGCCGGCACTCCATGAGCACGAAGGCATGGCCGCTGCGCTCGGCCTGGCCGCATTCGACGAAGCCGGCCTTCGCGAAGCAGCGCTGTGCCCGCCGGTTCCAGGCGAGCGTCTTCAGGTGGATGCGCCGAAAGCCCATCCTTCCGAGGAGCAGCTCGATCAGGAGTTGCACCGCCTCTGCGCCATAGCCGCGGCCCCAAACGTCGCGCTCGCCGATCGTTACGCCCAGCTCCGCCTCCTGACGTACGGCATCGATGTTGTAGTACATGATATTGCCGATATGCCGCCCGGCCTCATCTTCGATGGCGAAGCTGCGCCGATAGACGCTGGGGTAGAGCACCTCTTCCCGGTAGAGCGCCATGTACTCCTGGTAGCTCAGCGTCAGCGGGCGCGCGGCGTCGTAGCGTGCGAGTTCAGCTTCGACCCGCCAGCGAAAATCCGCCGGCGCATCGCCGAGCCGCTTCTCACGCAGCGCGACGCGTTCGCCGCGCGCCACCTCTCCACGTAGTAAGGTCGTCATGCTTCCGTCCGCTGCTCGATCAAACGTGACGCGCGCCGAAGCATTGCTCGCCCGTGCCCATGGACGCCGCCGCCGGCGGAAACCGCCTTTGGCAGGACGCTGTCGCTCTCCATAGCGCTACTCGCGAACTCTGATTCCTAGCGGGTCCTCGCCGAAGCCCGCCGCCGCCAGCGCCGCGAGCACCGCCTCTCGAGTTGCTCCATCCGCTTCGTCACGGAGCTCCTCCAGCGTTCGTTTCGCACCTTCCCCGCCGATCTCGCCCAGGGCGCCGATCGCCGCTTCGCGCACCTCGAGGTCGTCGTCGTGCAGGAGTGGCGACAGCGGCGCAACCGCTTCCGGGCTGGCGATGGTGCCGCAGGCGACGGCGGCCTCATAGCGCATCTCTGCGTCGTCGTTCTCCAACTCATCGAACAACAGCGGTAGCCATGAATCGTCGCAGCTTCGCCCCATTGCGTGGACCGCGCTCAGTTGCAGCGTCCGTTCGCCGGCCTCGAATGCATCGCGAATGAGATCGGCCACAGCTGGGCGGCTCCAAGCGCCGATCGACTCTAGCGCCCGGCCGCGCACTTCGACGACCTCTCCAGTGTCTGCGATAACCGCGCGCAGTGCGTCCTCCACGCGTTCCGCATCGGCGTTCCCGAGCGTCTGTAACTCCGCCTTCAGGACGAACCGTCCCAAGGCGAGCGCGGCTTCCGCACGCACGATCGCGACGGCGTCTGTCTCCAGCAGACCGATCAGGGGATCGATGAGATCGCGCCCTTCGTGCTCCCAGAGGCCCTTAAGAGCGGTGAGGCGCACCTGCTCAACCTGATCGCCCAGGGCGATGAGAAAGACGGCGTCGAAGTCGAGTTCGACGTTGTCCTCCGCTAAGACCGTGAGCTGTTGAACGACGTGCTTCCGCCGTCCGGCGTCCATCGCCGCCCACGCGCCGACGAATCCTGCGGCCTCGCCAGATCCCATGCCAGACAGGTTCGCCAACTTCGAGACAGCAACCGGTCGAGCGGGATCAGTCAGCTCCTTTAAGTAGGCTCCGTAGCTTACGCTCGCATCGTCCATATCGGTCTACCGGAAGTGTAGACGCCGCGAAAAAACCTTGTCAATGAGTTCGCCGCACGATCTAGGTCGCCACGGCGACCGGACACAGCGCGGCTAGTCCGCGGCCGATTTCTGCCCCCGCCGCTCACCCCCCGCCCCCAGCTTCGGCTCGGTGCCGGCGAGCAATCGTTGCACATTCTCGCGATGCTGGACGACGATCAGCACGGCGCCAACCGACGCGTAGACGGCGTAGGCCCACGGGTGGACGTCGAAGATGGCGAGCACGACAAAGACGAGCGCGAGCACCGGCGCCAGCCCGATCGACATCAGCGACATGATCCTCGTCATCGCCACGAGGCCAATGCCGAACGGCAGCATGGCCGCCGCCGCGATCGGATTCATCGCGAGCGCCGCCCCGTACGAGGCGGCTACGCCCCGCCCCCCTCGGAACCCGATGAAGACCGGCCAGTCGTGCCCCACCGCAGCGGCCAGGCCCGCGACCGCCTGAACGTAGGGCTCGTCGCTCAGCACGCGCGCGATGAGCACGGGCGCCGCCCCTTTCGCAAGGTCCAGCACCAGCACCGCAATCCCCCAGCGCGCGCCGACGGTGCGGAGAACGTTCGTGAACCCGGTGTTCCCGCTTCCGTACTCCCGTACGTCGATTCCGCGCGCCAGCCGCCCAGCAATGAGACCGGTCGGGAAAGAGCCGAGCAGATAGCCGATCGCGATGGCGCTCGGGAATGCCCACCACATTTGCTATCGGCCCTTCCGGCTGCGAAACATAAGCCGCAGCGCCACGCCCTCGAAGCCGAACTGACTGCGGATGACGTTCTCCAGATAACGCCGGAAGCTGAAGTGCACGAGGCTGGCATCGTTGACGAAGAACACGAAGGTGGGCGGTGCGACGGCGGTCTGGCTCACGTACAGGAGCTTGAGCCTCCGGTTGCGGACGATCGGCGGCGTCAACTCTACCGCCGCCCGCTGGATAACAGCGTTGAGCGGCCCCGTCTCGATCCGCCGCTGCCGCTCATCGCAGACGCGCAGCCCCTCCGCCAGCAGCTCCCCGATCCCGTGCTTCTCCTTCGCGGAGATGGCGGCGTAGGACGCCCATTTCGAGAAGCGCAGCCGCCTCCGCGCCCGCCGCTCAAACGCGCCCGCGGACACCTCTCCCATCAGGTCCCACTTGTTGGCGACCACCACCAGCGCTGTCGACGCCTTGACCGCGTAGCCGACGATATGGAGATCCTGCGCGGTCAGCCCGTCGTTGGCGTCGAAGACGACGAACGCGGCGTCGGCATGCTCCAGGGCCTGGCGGGCGCGCATCGCCGCGTGCTGCTCCAGACCACGGTCGCGTCTGCCCGGCCGACGCAGTCCGGCCGTGTCGACCAGCACGAGCGGTCGATCCTGAAACTCGAACGCCGTATCGATCGCGTCGCGCGTCGTACCCGGCACGTCGGAGACGATCACGCGGTCCTCGCCGAGGATGGCATTCAGCAGCATCGACTTGCCCACATTCGGACGGCCGATGATGGCGATTCGCGGCGGCTCCGGGGCTTCGCTCGGCGCCGCTGGTGGCAGCACGTCGCGAATCTGATCCAGCAGCTCCGCGACACCATCCCCGTGGAAGGCGCTCACCGGGATCGGTTCCCCCAACGCGAGCTCGTAGAACTGGACAATGGAAGCGCGCCGCTCTTCATTCTCTACCTTGTTAGCAAGAAGAAACACCGGCTTTTCAGCCGCTCGCAGGGCCTCCGCCACCTCGACATCCGCGACCGTGATCCCGGCTTCGGCGTCGACCACGAAGAGGAGCACGCTCGCCTCCGCCACGGCCACCTCCACCTGCCTGCGAATGAGCTCCGGGTAGCCTTCGTTCGCCTCGGGCTCCAGGCCGCCGGTGTCGACGAGGCGGAAGCGGTCGCCCCGCCATTCGACCTCTCCGTACAGGCGGTCCCGCGTCGTTCCTGAGATCTCCTCCACGAGCGCCTGCCGCCTCCCGACGAGACGGTTGAACAGCGCGGACTTGCCGACGTTCGGCCGGCCCACGATCGCCACGACGGGCAGCGTCGCTGTCCCGCTCTGCTTCGCCTTCTCCGCTGCCGCCGAGCCGCTCATCGGCTGCTGATCGTCACCCTCACCACAACGGGAGCGGTGAGCGTGGTTCCCGTGGGTGGCACCACCCGTACCGCCACGGGCTGTTCGCCCGGCCCCAGGCCGCCAAGATCCAACTCAGCGAAGATATCGCCCACGTCGATGGCGCGGAGAACCGGGATCGATCCCTCCAGGACCACGGATACCGTCGCCGGCGTCACGGATGCGACCAGGCCGGAGGCGAGATTGATGACGTCGGGCACCACGCTAAAGCTTACCTGCCCCTGGGCAGCCTCGATAGAGACCCGGACTGTCACTTGGGTCAGATCTGCGGTCACACCCTGCGGCAGCCGGAGACGCGGCGTGCCGATGACGTCGGCGTTCGCGCCTTCGATGGGGACGGCGTCCGTCTCGATGCCGGCGACCGCGTCGATCGTCTGCAATATCTCGAGCGGCCCGGTCACAACAACAACGACGGGGTCCCAATCGATACCGACTACATTGTAGCCGTCGGCTGGAGAACCGCTCACGCTCGGCTGAACGACGAACGCCCGGCTAAACTCTAGCTGGATGACCGTTACGCGGACGATCGTGTTTGCGGGCTCCACGATCACTCCCTGGAATGGCGTCCTCCCTTCGCCCCGCGCCTCCAGGGCGACTCGCTGCTCAAAATCGGTGCGGGCGCCCGTGAGGTTCACATCCGCCTGCACCGTGGCGACATCGGCGACCAGCCGCTCCGGCCCCGTGACCACGGCATCCGTGACGTCAGCCTCCACAGCGCCAAGCTGAAACCCCCGCGGCAGCCCGCCGAGCTCCTGCACGACTACCGGCACCGTTCGCGAGACAACGTTCTCCAGCGTCACCGTGACCTGCGACGGCGAGACGTCGACGACGCGCGCTCGCGATTCCTCCGATGTGACGTGAACGCTCACCGTTGCCTGCTGGGCCGTCACGTTCGAGAGATCGACGGTCGCCTGAAAATCCTCCGCCGCAAGCCCCTCGAACACGTTCTCCGCCGCCCGAGCGCGCACCGTCACCACCTCAGGGGAGATGGAGAACACAGCCTGGCCGGGCGGCAGGTTCACCGCTTCGACCGGCACCGTGCCGGGCACGCGACCCGTCTGCTCGGAGTCATCTTCATCGGTGACAAAGACCCAGAGGCTGACTGCCAGTGCGATGGACAGAAGACCGATGCCCCAATTATTGCGGAGGGAGAGCGCCGCCTGCCGGATGATGAGCGCCGCGGTAGTGACGGCCTGCTGGAGCCAGCTTGAGCGGCGATCCATCCTAGCCCGCCGCTTCCTTGCGCGCTGTCCCTGATCCAAGCAGGCGCGACAAGAGACCGCGCAGCTGCGGTTCATCTAGATGCGCGTAGATCCGGCCGTCCGCGGCGACGGAGACGGCGCCCGTCTCCTCCGACACGACCACCGCGACGGCGTCGGTCCCTTCGGTCACACCCAGCCCGGCGCGGTGACGCAGGCCCATCTCGCCCGGTAAGCGATTCTCTGAGAGCGGCAGCGTGCAGGCAGCGGCCAGGACCCGGCTCTCTCGCAGGATCACGGCGCCATCGTGCAAGGGGCTGCTCGGGTAGAAGATCCCCTCCAGCAGCTCCACCGAGGGCCTCGCATCCACGGTGACGCCCGTCTCCGCGTAACTCTGGAGCCCGGTCTCCTTCTCGAACACGATCAGCGCACCGTGGCGTCGCCCCGCGAGCTCCATGGCGCTGATGCTCACGGCATCGACCAGCTCATCGTAAGCCGGGCGGGCCCAGACCCGGAAGCCCGTCCGCCCGATGCGCTCCAGCGCCCGCCGGATCTCCGGCTGGAAGATGATCGGCACCGCAATGATGAGGCCCGCGAAGGAGTTGCGTATCGTGAAGTCCAGCACCTCCAACTCGAAGACCTGGGCAAAGATGACCGCGCCCACCATGATGATCGCACCGCCGCGCAGCAGCGCGATAGCGGCCGTGCCCCGCACCAGCAGCAGCACCCAGTAGATGATGAACGCGATGAGAAAGACGTCGAGGGCATCCGTCGGATCGACCCGGTCCAGGATGTCCCGCACCTCATCCCAGAACTCGCCCACAGCAGCCTACTCCCCCAGATCGCCGAGCAGCAGCAGGAGGACCGCTCGTTGCGCGTGTAGCCTGTTCTCCGCCTGGTCGAAGACGACCGACTGCGGCCCATCGATCACCTCAGCCGCAGTCTCCTCGCCCCGATGCGCGGGCAGATCGTGCATGAAGATCGCGTCCGGCCGGGCGAGCGCCATCAGCTCTTGCGTCACCTGATAAGCCGAGAACGCCTGCAGGCGGCGTTCGTAGCTGTCCTCCTGGCCCATGCTCGTCCACACGTCCGTGTAGACCACATCCGCGC
>JADFNZ010000055.1 GCA_022563135.1 Chloroflexota bacterium
CAACACGTTCGCGCTGGCCCTATGCCGGCACGTTCGTCGTCTTCTGGTTCATCGCATCACTTCTGATGGATTCCACCCTCAACTTCCCCGCTAACGGGAGACTTCTCTATATGCCCGGCATCGGCATCGCGCTCACTCTAGTGGTAGCAATCGTATGGCTCTCTGAGGTGTTACACCCACCGATTGTGCGACAAGTGACAAAGGCAGCCCCAGTATTAGTGCTCGTCATCTTGGTGCCGATGTTCCTGCTGACAATTCAGAACGCTCGCAGCCCGATCGACGCAGGGAATGTAAACGAGCGCTTCGTGGAGCAGTTACGGGAGGCGATTCCAAGTATGGATGCGGGAGCCATTCTCTATGTGGTTGACGCGCCGGGGAACCTCCGATTGTTCGGCAGCACGTCGAGGTTGGAATCACTTGTCGCGCTCTACTACGACGACGTTGACGTCCTGGCCATCAGTAGTAATGAGATACCAAGCACCGAGGCGAACCTGCGAGAAGGTGACGAGATCTTCAGATTTGTCAGATAGCTTCCAGAACCCCGCCGCCGAACGAAGAACAGATTTAGGCATGCCCGACTCTCGCGGCTAGCTCACGCCTCCTTTCGGCGCAGCGCACGGAAGCTCTCGCCCAGAATGCGCCAGACGACCCGCGGCCGCGCTGGGCGAATCGAGGACATGCTCTCCGTCGCGCGAAAACTCCAGGCCGCAACGTGCGTCGCGCCTTCATCGGCCGCCACCTGGAGACCCATCGCAAGCTCGCTCTCACGGCCTTCTGGGATGGCGAACGCCTGCACCCACACCTGCACATCCCGGTTATGCCGGCGCGCCGTCTCCACGCCACGCCTGGTGAACGCACGAACGAACGGCTCTGGCTCCGCGCCGAAGAGAACCCAGTACGGATCGCAGCCAAAGACCGCAAGGTCCGGGATCGCGGCGGCAGCGTCCCAATCGCGGATGCCGAACGAACGCCAGGGGTGCTCGTCGGCAGGAGCGCCGCCCGCCTTCTCCACGCGCTCCCGCCAGCGATGCTCCAGCCGGCGCGCTAGCTCATCAAGGCCAACCGTCTCGAAGTCCGTCGGCAGCAGACAGAGCGCGTTGCTCAGTCCGCGCTGATGCGCCGCCGCAGAGAGCTCCGCCAGAAGATCGATGAGCGAACGCTCCCGAAACGCCCGCACCTGATCGTCCATAACCTGGGGCATCGGCCCTCCCCCAAAAGATCGGTAGCGCTCCTGACAGTGCTCGCAGCGGCAGGCCCAGGCGCCCGACCAGTCGCCCCGCCACATCGGGATCTCGAAGTGCGGCTCATCCCAGAAGATGAACTGGCTCCCGGTCTCGGCCGCCGCGCTCACCCAGTCATGCAGGAAACGCCGCGCCTCCGGATGGTTGGGGCAGGCAGATCGCGCCCGGCGGCCATCCGAAAGCACCTGAAGCGCTTCCGGGTGATCCACGAGGAAGCGAGAGAGCGTCTCACCGCTGAAGATACCGGCGACGCCCCAGGGGTCCAGCCACGCCTCAAGGCCGGCGGCGCGCGTCGCATCGATGACTTCGCGCACGGTGTCGCGGTAATAGAGCAGATCGGTCTCGGTGAAGCAGTGCACCACGTAGGTGCAGCCGTGACGGACCATCTCGTCCAGATCCCGGCGCACGTGGCGAAGGTCGCGACTGGAGAAGTAGCTGACGCCCGTTTCGATCATCCGTCTCCCGAACCCGCTCCGGCGCCTGCCGTGGTCGATGCAGAGCGGTTTGCCGCCCGACCGCCCAAGGGGGACAGGCGCAGGCGCAGGCGCAGCCTACCCTAGCGCAGGCAGGGTTCTAGGAGCAAGCGTCAATAACGCGTCACAGACGTTTCTGGAAGAGTGCGGCGGGTTAGCCGGCCATGGACGTAGCCTGCTCGCCACGATCGTTACCGCTGGAGCCGGACGGCGGGCCATTGGCAGAAGCGCCCCGCTTTCGCATCTCCCTCGCCCGTTCGTTTTTCGCGATGTCGAGATCGGCCTCCGCGCGGGCGAGGAGCGCCTGCGGCGTCATGGCGTCTTCAGGGAAGCAGACGATTGCGACGCTGACTGTGACCGGCTGCGCTTCCTCCGACTCGCCGCTGAAGGCGGAGACCTGCGAGAGGGCCGCAAGCAGTCGAGTGGTCGTGGTGACCGCCGCGGCACGGTTGGTCTCAGGCAAGAGCACGGCGAAGTCGTCGTCCTTCACTCTGGCCACCAGCTCCGGCGGCGCGACGGTCTCGGCAAGCGTGGTCGCCACAGTACGCAGCAGACGATCGCCGATCGACTGGCCATAGGTCTCGTTGAACGCGCCAAAGTCATCGATGTCCAGCAGCACGAGCGAGAGGCCCCTTGCGTAGCGCCCGGCCCTGCCGATCTCGCTCTCCAGTGCATGCAGTAGGAACCGGCGGGTGTGAACCCAGGTCACTGGGTCTATGTCGCTGAAACGAGTGACCTCATCGCGTACCATGGTGTCCCGCAGCGCGAGCGTGAGGTGGCCCACGAGCAGCTCCAGCGCCTCGACATCGACGGCATCGTCCTCGAACGCAAACAGCACCATGCCGAGTGGCTCGCCCTCGACTACCATCGGTGCGAGCGCCAGCTTGCTGACGTGTAGCGCCTTCTGGCCAGCCTGCCACTGCTCCTTGGGAAGGACGCCTTCCATGAGCACCGAGAAGCCGTCCTGAACAACGACCTCCCCCTCCTCGAGAATCCGCCCTAGCGCTTCGTTCTGCACGGGAGAGAACTCTAACGCCGTGAGGTCCTCCTGAAAAGCGTCCATCGCCCGATCCAGACTAGCGTCCGTGCATCCCTCGAGCATGGAGGCGCGCAGCACCTGTCGCCTGCTGTCCAGAATCAAGGGGTAGACGAAGACGGCTCCCGTCACCGTCGGCGCCTGTTCGAGGAGCGCGTTCATCATCTCCTCGACGGTCGCCGTGCTGTGCAGAAACAGGGAGAGCACCGCCAGGCCATGAAACTGGCGCTCTCGTTCGGTCTCAGCGACGGCGGCGGCGGGCCGCCCCTTTGGCTCGCTCACGTAGCGCGCCGGCTCGTCGTTCTCCGCGCCGTCATCTTGCGCTGCTAGACCCCAAGATCCTTTCGGCATGACAGGTTTCCTTACTCTTCCCGAGCACGCGTGCGAAGATAGAGTCTACCGTTGCCCTGCGGGATCACCTCACACAGCCGATCCATCGCCTTACCTACCGCGACGCCAATCTGCTCCGGATCGAAGTCGGGCTCAGTTCTCAACGAGACGACGGGCACGCCGTTTGCATAGCTCACTAGTGAGAGATCCTCCACGCCCTTCAGGCTCAGAATGGCACGGTGAAGCGAAACAAGGTCCACCCGCCCCTCTCGATCTTCGACGGTGAGAAGATACTGCTCGGACAGGAGGTCCAGTCCTGTGCGCTCCGGCGCAGAGCTCTCAACGCGGCTGCCGTCACCGCCTGTGCCTTCGCTCTCGATACGATCCCAGAGACGGTCAAACGCGGCCCGCCCAGCCTCGCCCTTGATCTGCGGCCCGTTCTGCGATGGCGCGCCGTCTGCTGCGTCGGCCGCCGCGAGGTCGACCGGCGGCGTGGGCGGCGGCACTACTCCTAGGCCTCGGCGGAGCGCCGAGGCTGCCCGCCCGGCATCGCGCAGGCTGCGCTCCAGGTCGGCGAGCGCCTCCTGCCACTCCGGAACGCGAGCGGCGTCCTCCGCGACAGCCGGTCCAGGATCCTCAGTCAAGCCGTTCATCCTCTCCGAAGGCCCCAGCGAGCGTTCCCTACTATGATAATCGGCAGGTTTGACCGCTCCATTCATGCCTGCTACAGCTAGACGGCACGGAGGCGCGTTGTGTATCATCGCCACGCCGCCACTTCTAGGGAGGCGCAGGCAGCACGTTCGCACAGGAGGGGTACCATGACCGCGGGAACCAAGGAGATCTATGAGCTGGGCGTGCTGCCGCCTCCGGGCGAAGTGCCACACTCCATGTACGCCCAGGTGATCCGCCGCGAGCGCTTCGGAGAGCCGCAGCAGGCGTTCGCCAACGAGAAGGTGACCGTGCCCGAGATCGGCCCGAAGGAAGCGCTCGTCTATGTGATGGCGGCCGGCATCAACTACAACAACGTCTGGGCTGCCCTGGGCGCCCCTGTGGACGTCATCCGCGTCCACGCGCAGATGGGAGACGAATCGGACTTCCACATCGGCGGGAGCGACGCCTCCGGCATCGTCTACGCCGTCGGCAGCGAGGTCATAAACATCAAGCTCGGCGACCACGTCGTCGTCCATTGCGGCTGGTGGGACGACGACGACCCGTTCATCAAGGCGGGCGGCGACCCGATCGTCGCGCCCAGCGCGAAGATCTGGGGCTACGAGACGAACTGGGGCAGCTTCGCCCAGTTCACCAAGGTGCAGGCGCACCAGTGCCTTCCCAAGCCGCCGCAGCTCACCTGGGAGTCCGCAGCCGCATACATGCTCGTCGGCGCGACGAGCTATCGCATGCTCACCCACTGGGAGCCGAACACGGTCAAGCCAGGCGACGTGGTGCTCGTCTGGGGAGGCTCGGGCGGTCTCGGATCGATGGCGATCCAGGTCGCGAAAGCGCTAGGCGGTAAGCCGGTCGCCGTCACCTCCAGCGACGAGAAAGGCGAGTATTGCAAGAAGCTGGGCGCCATTGGCTACATCAACCGCAAGGAGTTCGATCACTGGGGCATGCCGCCGCACTGGACCGACGACGAAGCCTTCGGCCGCTGGGCGCAGGGCGCGCGCGCGTTCGGCAAGGCGCTGTGGGATGTGGTAGGCGAACGAAAGAACCCGCGCATCGTCTTCGAGCACCCCGGCGAGGACACGATCCCGACCTCGATCTTCGTCTGCGACAACGGCGGCATGGTCGTGATCTGCGCCGGTACGACGGGTTTCAACGCCGTCGCGGACCTGCGCTACCTCTGGATGCGCCAGAAACGCTTCCAAGGCTCCCACTTCGCGAACGACGGACAGGCGAAGGGGATCAACGACCTGGTTACCGAGGGGAAGGTCGATCCGGCGCTCTCCCGCGTCTTCGCGTTCGACGAGGTGGGCGACTCCCACCAGCTCATGTACGAGAACAAGCACCCGGACGGGAACATGGCGATCCTCGTCGGCGCGCCGCGGGAAGGCCTCACCGACGTACCGTCCTGAGTGACAGCTACGCTGCTGACGTGGCCCGGCAGACGGCCGCTGCCAGGACTAAGTGAATCCCCGCTACGGGCACCCGCTCCCGTGCTGGTATAATCTCCGGCAAGGAGCCTATTCGATGACCCATCCGTTCCTCGCCGCCCTGGAACGCCGCGTGCTGCTCGCCGACGGCGCGATGGGCACGCTACTGCGCGATCGCGGCGTTCCTGGCGCCGCCTGCCTCGACGAGCAGAATCTCCGCAGGCCGGACCTGGTCCTGGAGATCCACCGCGACTACGTCACGGCGGGCGCCGAGGTGGTCGAGACGAACACCTTCGGCGCCAACGCGGTCCGTCTTCGCTCGTTCGGCCTAAGCGACAGCGTGGGCGAGATCAACGCGCGGGGCGTCGCTCTCGCGCAGGAGGCGACGCGGGACTGCGGCCACCAGGCGTTCGTCGCGGGGGCGATCGGCCCGGTGGGCGTCGGGCTCGCTTCCGGCGGAGACGTCACGCTGAAGCGGGCCCACCGCGCGTTCGCGGAGCAGGCCGCCGCACTCATCGAGGCCGGCGTCGATCTGATCATGCTCGAGACCTTTCCGACGCTGGCCGAAGCGCGCGAGGCGGTGCTGGCCGTGCGCAAAGCGACCAAGGACCTGCCGATCCTGGCCCAGCTCACCTTCCAGCGCGACGGCCACACCTGGACAGGCGAGGAGCCGGCGGAGGTGGCGCGCGAGCTGCACAACGCGGGCGCGGACATCGTCGGCGTGAACTGCGTCCCAGGGCCGCAGGCCGCGTTGGACATCGTCGAGGAGATGGCCCGCGCGACGAAGGTGAAGCTCTCGGCTCAGCCGAACGCCGGCCACCCGCGCGTCATCGAGCGCGAGGTCTCCTATCCCGTCGGGCCTCAGGCGTTCGCGGAGTACGTGCCCCGGCTGGCGGCGGCCGGCTGCGTTCTCATCGGCGGCTGCTGCGGCACCACGCCCGACCACACGGCCGCCATGCAAGCCGCCCTCGCCGCGCCGGACAGCGCGGACCGCTCGCCGAAGGCAGCCGCCTCCTGGTCTCCTGTAGAGGACCTGACGCGTGCGTCCGAAGAGCTGACGCTTCGCGAAAAGCTCGCCGCGGGGCGGTTCGTCATCAGCGTTGAAGTCGACCCGCCGCGCGGGCTGAATCCACGCCGCGCGCTCAAGGGCGCCGCTCGCCTTCTGGAAGCAGGGGCCGACTGCATCAACGTCGGCGACAGCCCCATGGCGCGCGTGCGCATGAGCCCGTTCGCCATGGCCGTCCTCTTCCAGCAGCAGCTCGGGATCGAGACGATCGTCCATGTCACCACACGGGACCGCAATCTGCTCGCGCTGCAGGCGGACCTCCTCGGGGCCCACGTGCTGGGCGTGCGCAACATCCTCTGCCTGCGCGGCGACCAGCCGACCGGCTCCGGCTACGCGCGCGCCGTCGGCGTGTGGGACGTCCAGCCGACCGGCCTGGTGCGCGTGCTCAAGGGGCTGAACGAAGGGGTCGATTGGGCCGGCAGCTCGCTCCCACAGCCGGCGTCCTTCTTCGTGGGCGCAGCGGCGAACCCGACCGCGCCATCTCACGAGGCGGAGCTCAAGGTCTTTCGCCGCAAAGTGGAGGCCGGCGCGGACTTCATCATGACGCAGGCCGTCTACGATACCGAAGTGTTAGAGCGCTTTCTGGAGAAGACGGCGCGCTTCAAGGTGCCGATCCTGCTCGGCGTGATGCCCCTTCATAACGAGCGCCACGCTGAGTTCATCCACAACGAGCTGCCCGGCGTCGTGGTACCCGATGCGATCCGCGAGAGGATGCGCGAAGCGGGCGAGGATGGCGTCGCGGAAGGCCGCGCCATCGCCCACGAGATCATCCGCGCCGCGCGCGGGGGCGTCCAGGGCATCTACCTCATCCCGTCGTTCGGCCGCTACGACGCGGCGGCGGAGCTGGTCGCGGAGCTCAACCGCGAACCGGCCGCGGCGCACGTCTCCTCGTAGCGACGCGCAAGTGTCGCGAGCCTTTCAGCCCCCATCTGTGCTAGCCTATTCGCGTCCGAGAGTTACCAGAGGAGACCGCCATGACCACTCTGCCTGAGTTCCTCCGCCAAGCGTTCCGCAACCAGCACCACATGCTCGACGAAGCCGTGCGCGGCCTCACGCCCGAGCAGCTCCACTGGCTGCCGCCCGACTCCCCGGCGAACCACATCGGCTTTACGCTCTGGCACTACGTCCGCACGGAGGACAACATCGTTCAGTTCATCCTGCAGGAGCGCAAGCCGACGATCTGGATCGAGGGCGGCTACTTCGAACGCTTCAACCTCGACCGCATCGCGCAGGGAACGGGCATGAGCACCGAAGACGCCCACGCGCTACGCCTGCCGCCGAGCGACCAGTGGATGGAGTACCAGCACGCGGTCTGGCAAGCGACCGACGCCTATATCTCGTCATCGAGCGGCGAGGATCTCGATAAGAAAGTGACGATCAGGCCGTTCGGCGAGATTCCGGCGAGCCAGGCGCTGGGACAGGTCTCCCTTACCCACGGCCACGCCCACTTCGGCGAGATCTGCATGCTGCGCGTGTTGCAGGGCCTCCCAAGCAGCCTGATCTAGCCGTCGAACCTCCTCGAGCGAGACTAGTGTAATTCCGCGCTCGTAGCGGTATCCTTGTTCGTACCATGGGGAAGCGTGGACGGCCGAAGCATCCCGACATCCTCACGCCGCGCGAGTGGGAGGTGCTCGACCTCCTGCGCGACGGCCTCTCGAACGAGGAGATCGCGCAGCGGCTGCGCATCAGCGTGGCCGGCGCCAAGTACCACGTCTCGGAGATCTTGAGCAAGCTGGCCGTAGCGAGCCGTGAGGAGGCCGCCGCCTGGCAGCCGGAGCGCCGCCGCTGGCCACTGGCCGCCTTCGCGCCGCTGGCGTTCTGGCGCAGAGCAGACGTCCCGTGGCTCTCGACGGCTGCCGCTGGCCTCGCAGGGGCCGCCGTGGTCGCGGGCATCGCGCTGCTCGTGTGGGGTCTCGTGCGCACGAGCGGCGACGGCGACGGCAACGGCCAACTCGCATCCGACGGCGCGCTCAGCCCGCCGGCCCAGCCGTTGCGACCGGAAGACGTGCCGTTTGAGATCGTCGGACCTTTCGATGCGAACCTGCCGATTAGTCAGGACATCGTCGAGAACATTGGCTCGTGGTTCGTTTTGGATGTTCAGAATCAGGAGCTGTACATTATCGGTCGACGAGATTCCACCGCCGATAGGCGAGGACCAACTGTTCGCGCCGTAGGCTGGCTGCCGGACGACGCACTCTTCGTGCACACGGAGGAGCGCGACTACCGCGCGACGCTAACCGGCGAGATCTTCGCCTCAGGGCCGTTCCTGGTAACCCCGCGCGATCGAAACGAGCGCCTCTCCGCGGATGGCGAATGGTACGCGCGGCATGAGGGCGGACAGTACGGCGCGATCCTCGTCGGCCGCCCCGATGAGGATCCTTCGTATCGTCTGACGAACGGCTGGACGGACTGGGGCGCCGGGCCACCGGCCTGGTCGCCTCAGGGAAGCACGCTGGCGTTCACCGGCAGCCTGTGTCTTGGATGGGATCTCTTCGTTTTTGATCCTGAGGAGGCACAACTTCGTGTTCTAAGTGAGGTTGGCACGCAGAATCAACTGTTCCTGGACTTCGTCTGGCATCCGGACGGGAGAACCTTAGCAGTCAACATGTTTCCCTCTATTAGCCTCGGACTCCCGGCTTCTATCGGCCTCATTGATGCGGAAACCGGGGCGCGACAGCAGGCGGTCGAGCTTAGTATGTCAGGTTGGCTGGACCCGCTAGGCTGGAGTCCGTCCGGTGACTACCTGCTGATTCAATTCATCGGCGGTGGCGGCGCCTGTGAGGATGTGGGGACGGGGGGAGTGCCAACGCCGGAGGAGACCCGGCTGGAGATCCTAACCGACTAGCCCCGCTTCCGCGCCCTACCCGCCCGTGTTATCCTGCGGGCCGGAGGCTCCCATGACCGACTGGCGCGAGATCGAGTCGCGCGTCTTCATGACCACCGGCAAGCGGCTGCCCGTCGTGCTCGTGCGCGGCGAGGGGAGCCGCGTCTGGGACGAGGATGGCAAGCAGTACCTCGATTTCTTCGGCGGGCCGGCGGTGACCAGCCTCGGCCACTGCCACCCGGCCGTGGTAGAGGCGCTCATCGACCAGGCCCGCACGCTGATCCACGTCTCCAACCTCGTCTACTCCGTGCCGCAGCTCCAGCTCGCGCAGCTCCTCGTCGACCACTCCTGCCTCGACCGCGTCTACTTCTCGAACAGCGGCGCGGAGGCGAACGAGGGCGCGATCAAGCTCGCGCGCAAATGGGGCCGCGAGGAGAAGAACGGCGCGTTCGAGATCATCTCAGCGCACGACGCCTTTCACGGCCGCACGCTGACGACGCTCGCCGCTGGCGGCACCGAGCGCTACAGCGCGCCCTTCGCGCCGCTGCCGCCCGGCTTCGTCCACGTGCCGTACAACGACATCGATGCTATCCGCGCGGCGACGAACGAGCGCACTTGCGCCATCCTGCTCGAGCCGATCCAGGGCGAAGCGGGCGTCAACGTTCCGGACGACGGCTACCTGCCCGCCGTGCGCCGCTGGTGCGACGAACAGAACGTGCTGCTCATCCTCGATGAGGTACAGACGGGCATCGGCCGCTGCGGGGCGCTCTTCGCCTACGAGCTCGTGGGCGTCGAGCCAGACATCCTCACCCTCGCGAAGGGGATCGCCTCCGGTGTGCCGCTGGCGGCGTTCCTGGCGAAAGAGCGCTGCGCGGTCTTCACGCCGGGCGACCACGGCTCCACCTACGGCGGCAACCCGCTCGCGACGCGCGTCGGCTACGCAGTCGTCAAGCACATCCTCGACCACAACATCTCCGCCAAGGTGGCCGACGATGGCCGCCACGTAGAACAGCGGCTGCACAGCATGGAAGACCGGCTCGATCTCGTCGCCGGGCACCGCGGCAAGGGGCTGATGCAGGCGGTCGCTCTCGCGAGCGATGCGGCGCAGGAGGTAGCTACGGCCTGCCTCGAGCGCGGCCTCATGGTGAACAACGTGCGGCCGGACACGGTGCGCCTCCTGCCGCCGCTCACGGTCACGCGCGCGGAGCTCGACGAGGGACTCGATATTCTGGAGCGCGTGCTGGCCGAAGTAGGCGGCGGGAGCGCGAAGTAGCGATGGCCGACAAGCTCGTCCTCGCCTACTCCGGCGGCCTCGATACGTCGGTCGTCGTTCACTGGCTCAGCGAACGCGGCTACGATGTCGTCGCGCTGACGGTGGACGTCGGCCTCGACCGCGACAGCTCCACGCTGGAAGAGCGCGCGCGGGGCGCCGGCGCCTCCGGCTTCCACTTGATCGACGCGCGCGACGACTTCATTCGCTACTTCGCCTTCCCGGCGCTCGCCGCCGGCGCGGTGTATCAGGGCCGCTACCCGCTCGCGACCGCGCTGGCGCGGCCGCTCATCGCCAAGCTGATGGTCGACGTGGCGCGCGAAGAGGGCGCGACGGCCGT
>JADFNZ010000056.1 GCA_022563135.1 Chloroflexota bacterium
GGGTCTTGACCTGCCTGCCGGCTCGGGCTTCAGCCTGGCGAGCCCCGACAGTGCTGCGAGAGTCTGAAGACCCTCGCCTATAATACTCACCTCGTAGGGACAGACCTTCAGGTCTGTCCGGTTCCATCAGATCCCGTGGCCCGAGGAACGGAGATGCGTCCCGATCTCGCACCAGGCCGGCTCGTACGGGATTATTCCAGATATACTTTGCCACCGTAGAGACATCATCTTCATGCCGCAGAACGTGGTCATAGTAGCTTCGGTGCCACAGTGCGCGGCCCACGCGCTGCCGGTAGCGATAGCTCGAGATCTGCTTGAAGCGCTTCATGAACGGGATCAGCGCCGCGGTGTTCGAACCCTCAATCAGGAGATGAAGGTGATTCGGCATAAAGCAGTACGCGTGGACGACGAAGCCGTGTCGGGCGCACGCCTCGTCAAGGACTTCTAGGCACTCATCGACCGTGACCTTATGAGCAAACGCCCGCTGATGTGCGGCCGTGTTCAGCGTAAGGCTATACGCGTAGGGACCGGTGTAATTGAATGCGGCGAGCCGGGGCGAAGAACGTCGCTCTGGTGCGAGGCTGGATCGCTTCGGTCTGGACAGACCTTCAGGTCTGTCCGGACGTGATGAGGCGCGTAGGCCAGCGTGTTCTTTACCAGCGGCTGGGCGCGGTGAGCGCGACTGCTGAGGGGCTGCCTCATCGGTCATGGCCGCTGTCTCTCAAACACGGAGGGCTTCTTTCGCCGCTGCGACGAAGGCGCGGATCTTCGCCACGTCCTTCGCGCCGTCCGTCTCCACGCCGCTCGACACGTCCACCGCCCACGGCTGTACCTCTCGCACTACGCGGCCGACGTTCTCGGGCGTGAGGCCGCCGGCGAGCCAGACGGGCAGGCGTGCCGCGAGCGCAGCCGCGGAAGGGCGGTCGGCTTCCACGCCGCGGCCGCGGCTGACGTCGAGCAGGCAAGCGATGGCGCTACCCGCCTCTAGTTCGGAGAGCGCTTCGTCTGCCGATGCGCCGCCTGGTAGCTCGACTGCCTTGATCACCTGTCGATTGGCGAGCAGGCAGTCGGCCCACGATTCATGGCCGCTGAGCTGGATCAGGTCGAGATCGCACTCGTCGGCGATAGTGTTGGCCTCCTCCAGCGGCTGGTTCTCGAAGACGCCCACCGTCAGCGGCCGCTTGCGCGCGAGCAGCCGCTCGAGCGCTTCCGCGCCGTGTCGAAACCACGCGACAGCGTCTCCCTCCGGGCCGTGCCGCAGCGGGGGTGGCGCGTCCTGCTCAACTTCTCGCAGCGGCTCCCCGAGCGCGCTGACGATCGCCTGCGCCTCCTCGAGAGAGAGGCGTCGCCGGCTGTTGGGCGCGAACATGAGGCCGACGAAGTCCGCGCCGGCCTCCTTCGCCGCCAGCGCGTCCTCCACGCGCATGCAGCCGCAGATCTTCACGTGGGTCACACCAGGAAGTCCCGCATCTTCTCGCGCACGTCGTTCGACGTGACGAGCGCCTCGCCGACGAGGACGCAATGGACGCCCGCGGCCGCGAGCCGTTCCGTGTCCTCGCGAGAGGAGATGCCGCTCTCGCTCACGACTACCTTGTCGTCGGGGACCAGCGGCCGCAGCCGCTCCGTGTTCGACAGGTCGACCTCGAAGGTGCGGAGGTCGCGGTTGTTGATGCCGATCAGGTCGGCGTCGGCCTTGAGCGCGCGCTCCACCTCGCCTTCGTCGTGCACCTCCACCAGCGACTCCATCTCCAGCTCGCGCGCCTGTGCGATCAGGTCGCGGAGCTGCGCGTCGTCAAGGATCGCGGCGATGAGGAGGATCGCGTCCGCGCCGTACGCCCGCGCCTCCCAGAGGTGATACGAGTCGAAGAGAAAGTCCTTGCGCAGAATGGACGGGCGGCCGCCGGGGTAGTAGCCCTTCATGCTCACGCGTACGTCCAGCATGAACTGGATCTCGCCCATGAAGTGCTTGCGCTCCGTCACGACGGAGATGCCGGCCGCGCCGCCGATGGTGTAGGTGCGGGCCAGCGCGCGGTGCTCCAGCACGGAGACCAGCCGCCCCTTGGAGGGCGACGCCTTCTTGATCTCCGCGATAAGCTGGAGCCGCTTGCCGCCGCTGTGCGGGCCGCGCGGCCCTTCCAGGATCGCCTGCATCAGGCTCCACTGCGGGTCGTGTTCCGAAATGCGTCGCTTGAGCGCCTCGACCGGCTCCTGCTGCTTGCGCTGCGGGAGCTCCTCGCGCTTGTCGGCGAGGATGCGGTCGAGGATCGTGCCGGTCTCTGCCGTCCGCTCGCTCATTCGTCTGTCCCCATACGAACCTCTATCGATCTTCCTTGATGAGTCGCGCCAGCTGGTTGAGAGCGCGCTTATACAGCTGCCGATCGAACACCAACAGCCAAGGTTGCGTAAGCAGATCGGCGAAGCCCTTCAGTCTCATCTCTTGTGTAATTGAAAGGCGGGTCCCACCGCTGCTGCGGCCATACTCCCAATCGACTGTCATGCTCTCCAACAAGCCTGACCAGAGGCCACGGCCCGAACCAGGCACGATCTCTTGTCGGATCTTTCGCCCCTCTTCCCATTCGGTCACCTTCATTCGATATGTCACCGTTCTGCCGGCGTTTCGGGCAGTGAATTCATACTCTGCCCCAACGCCTTCGGTCTGTTGGCTCAGGGCACGAACGGCGACTATCGCCGGGAACCACTCCGGCGTACGATTGATATCCTTGCAGTAGTCCCACACCTCTTCGGGCGTTGCCGCGATGTTGGCGGACACGGTGATTCGGCCCATCAGTAGTACCTCCGCGAATGCGGTGTTCTTAGCTTACCGCGTTGGACACCCGCACGAACGCATCGAGCTTCTCTAGCGCAGCGCCGGAATCGATCGAGCCGTTCGCCAGCGCGATGCCGTCGAGGAAGTCCGGCGAGCGGTCGGCGGCGACGAGTGCGGCGGCGGCGTTGATCAGCGTGAAGTCGCGCAGCGCTCCCGCTTCGCCCTCGAGGACGCGGCGCAGCGCTCCGGCGTTCTCCTCCGGCGTCCCGCCGCGCAGCGACTCCGCCGGGTGCGTCGGCAGTTCCAGGTCGCCCGGCTGTAGTGTCGTGCTCAGCACGCGGCCGTCCGTCACATCATAGATGCGCGTCGGTGCGCTCACGCTCACCTCGTCGAGGCCGTCTTCGCCGTGGACGACGAGCGCGTGCTTCGTACCGAGCCGCCCGAGCGCCTGCGCTAGCCTCTCCGCGAGCGAGCCATCCGCCACGCCGATGACCTGCGCCTGGGCGCTGGCGGGATTGGTCAGCGGCCCAAGGATGTTGAAGACCGTACGCACGCCGATCTCGCGGCGCGGGCCGGCGGCGAACTTCATCGCCGGATGGAAGGCCGGCGCGAACATGAAACCGAAGCCCGTGCGCTCGATGCAGGCGGCGACGCCGTCGGGCGGCAGGTCGATCTTAGCGCCGAGCGCCTCGAGCACGTCGGCGCTGCCGCAGGCGCTCGTGATCGAGCGGTTGCCGTGCTTGGCGACGCGCACCCCGGCACCCGCCGCGACGAAGGCGGCGGCCGTACTGACGTTGAACGAGCGGGAGCCGTCGCCGCCGGTGCCGCTGGTGTCCAGCAGCGCGCCGTCGACATGTACGCGAAGCGCCTTGTCGCGCATCGTCTGCGCCATGCCGGCGATCTCGTCGACGGTCTCGCCCTTGAGCCTGAGCGCGACGAGGAACGCGCCGAGCTGAGCGGGCGTCGCCTCGCCGGACATGATCTCCGCCATGCAGGCGGCGGCTTGCTCCTCGCTCAGGTCCTCCCCTTCGACGAGCGCGATGATGGCGTCACGGATCATGGCAACCTCTCGTATGGGCGATGGCCTCTCCGAGCGATGCGTTCAACGAGTACCACCTGTGACCTGTCCGAGATCGAATAGATCACTCGTATCTCGCCGGTTCGGATGCGCCACATGGGTGCAGCAGTACCAGAAAGTTTCAGGGCTCCTCGCGGCCGTGGGTCATCGGCCAAGTCCAGTAGGCGGCCGACGACCCGCGAGGCGTCCCTATCCGGTAGCGCGTCGAGCTGGCGCTCGGCGGCCCTTGTTACCTCTACCCGGTATGGCAAGTCCGCGCTTCTCCAGGTATTCTTCCAGGGTGATCGTGCTGGCCGGGTCGCGTGCCGCCTCCTCTAGCGCCCGTTCCGCCGCAATGATGTCCAGCTCATCCTCGAACGTCTTGTCCAGAGCGTACCGCACAAGGGCAGCCATCGTCGTTCGCTGGCGGAACGCTAGCTCGCGCAGGTCCTCATGCATGTCTTCGTCTACATAGATCATCAGCTTCTTCATGCTCGCACCTCCGTAGGGTAACGATAGCATAACATATATATGTCATCAGGTCATCTCCAGGAAATTCCTCAGCAGGTCCTTGCCCGCTGAGGTCATGATACTCTCCGGGTGGAACTGGATGCCTTCGACCGGATACTCGCGGTGGCGGACGCCCATGATCACGCCGCTGTCGCTGCGGGCGCTCACCTCCAGGCACTCCGGCACGCTCTCCGGCGCGATCGCCAGCGAGTGGTAGCGGATCGCCTCGATCGGGCTGGGCAGCCCCGCGAAGACGCCCTTGCCGTCGTGGTCGATGCGGCTGCTCTTGCCGTGCATGATCTCGCCCGCGCCGGCGATCTCGCCGCCGAACGCCTGGCCGATGCACTGGTGGCCGAGGCAGACGCCCAGGATCGGCAGCTTGCCAGCGAACCGTTCGACAACCTCCACGCTGATGCCGGCCTCGTTCGGCGTCTGCGGCCCTGGCGAGAGGACGATCCGTTCCGGCGACAGCTCTTCGATCTCGCTGAGCGTCGTCTCGTCGTTGCGGAGCACGCGCACCTCGGCGCCCAGCTCAGCGAGGTACTGGTAGAGGTTGTAGGTGAAGCTGTCGTAGTTGTCGATTAGGACGATCATGGCTTCCAGGCCCTCACGATCAGATTCGCCGGCACCAGCCGCATCTTCTCGATGTCGTAGCTCTCGTCCCAGGGCATCACGCGGCCCTCCGTGGGCGGCGGCTCCAGCAGCCGGTCGACGCGAAAGCCGGCGTCCGTCAGCAGGAGGAACCATTCGCTGAGCGGTCGGTACCAGGAGCGCATGCGCGCAGACACCCTCTGCTTGGGGAACTCCCACTGCCAGTCCTGCTCGCGCTCCCAGTAGCCCCTGACGATGCCGTACGGCGGGCCGTCCTCCAGACAGGCGTCGAACGGGTGGTGGACGCTGAAGACGAACGCGGAGCCCGGCCGCAGGACGCGAAACGTCTCGGCGAAGGCGCGGTCGGCGTGCTCGACGTAGTTCAGCGCGTGGAGCGAGAGCGCCAGGTCGTAGCTCTCGTCCTCAATGCCCTGAAGCTCCTCGACGTTCCCTTGCAGGAGCGTGACCATCACGTCCTCCTGCTCGGCGAGCTTCCGGCCGAAGGAGATCTGCCCGTCCGAGAGATCGATGCCCAGAACGCGCGCTCCTTGCTTGGCGAGGACGATGCAGTCCTGTCCGCCGCCGCAGCCGAGCACGATCACGTCCAGTCCGGCGACATCGCCGAGGAGGTTCAGCGTCTCTTCGCCCGGGCAGTGGGCCGCATAGATGAGCCGGTCCGTGGGGAGCTGCTTCTGCTCCTGGTACGCCTTGGCGATGGTGTTCCACGCCTCGCGATTGTCCGGCGGCGTGTCGCTCAGAGGCATGGCGAGCGGGCCCGGGTGGGCCGGCGCCTGTTTTTCGCCCCGCAGCCAGTCGCGCAGCGGCGTCGCCAGGCTGGCGGAGGCGAGCTCATCGCGCTTAAGCCAGCGGGCGTCCTCGTAATCGCCCGCCGCCCGAAAGCGCAGTTCGCCCTCAAAGCGCAGGACGCGGAAGATGTTCGCCACGAATCGCTGGTGCGTCCCCGTGTCCTCCAGGTAGAGCGTTTCGGCGAAGGCCTGCTCCAGCACCCGGACGCCGAGCTCGCCCGAGATGTGCAGTTCCATCGCCTCCTCAGCGGACTCGTCCTCGCCGACGACCCCGCCCGGCAGAAGCCACTGCCCGGCGAACGGCGGCCGCTCCGCCTTCCGCTTCGTGACCAGTGTACTGCCGCCGCGCTCGAACATCGCCAGCGAGAGGATCTGCGGCATCGCTAGTATCCCAGACTGCCGCGCGGCGCGTCTGCGAGCTGATCTTCCGCCCGGTCGATCGCCCGCATGAGCGCCTGCGCTTTGTTGAGCGTCTCCTCGTACTCCCGTTCGGGGTCGCTGTCGTAGACGATGCCGCCTCCTGCCTGCACGTACGCGACGCCGTCCTTCATCACCATCGTGCGCAGCGTGATGCAGGTATCCAGGTTGCCCGACATGTCGAAGTAGCCGACGGCGCCCGCGTACGTCGCGCGGCGGTCGCGCTCCAGCTCCGCGATGATCTCCATCGCGCGGATCTTGGGCGCGCCGGAGACGGTACCGGCGGGGAAGCAGGCGCGCAGTGCGTCGTAGGAGGTCATGTCCGCACGCAGACGCCCGGTCACGTGCGAGACGAGATGCATCACGTGCGAGTAGCGCTCCACGTCCATGAGCTGCGTCACCTCTACGGAGCCGGGCTCGCTCACGCGGCCGACGTCGTTCCGCCCCAAATCGACCAGCATGATGTGCTCCGCGCGCTCCTTCTCGTCGCTGCGGAGCTGCGCTTCGAGCGCGCGGTCTTCCGCTTCGTCGCGGCCGCGCGGCAGCGTGCCCGCGATCGGGTGGTAGTCGATCGCGCCGTCCTCTACGCGCACGAGCAGCTCCGGCGAGGCGCCGACGACGTGGGCGTCGCCCAGCTCCAGGTAGAACATGTACGGCGAGGGGTTGATCGTGCGCAGCGCTCGGTAGATGTCGAAGGGGTGGGCCTGCGTCGCGCGGGAGAAGCGCTGCGAGAAGACCGTCTGGATGCAATCTCCCGCGACGATGTACTCCTTGATGCGGTTCACGCACGCCGTATACTCGGCCCGGCTCATGTTCGAGCACGTCTCGCTCCTCGTGCTGCTGGCGTCACCCTTGCGACGGTAGGGGAGGGAGGCGAGCGGCTGAGAGAGCCGGCCGACCAGCTCCTCGATCCGCCACACCGCCTGCCGGTAAGCAGCGTCGATGTCGCCGTCGAGACGGACGTGGGCGACGACTTTGATGACGTGGCGCAGGTGGTCGAAGACGAGCAGGGTGTCGGTGAAGAGGAAGACCGCGTCCGGCAGGCCGAGCGGGTCCTCCGGCGCGGCCGGCACCCGCGGCTCGAAGTGGCGGACGACTTCGTAGCCCAGATAGCCGACGGCGCCGCCGTGGAAGCGCGGCAGTCCCGGCACCGGAGCGATGCGAAAGCGCGATAGCTCCCGCTCGATGTGGGTGAGCGGGTCGCCCGGCTCCTCGTTGGCCGCGACGTTCGATCCGTTGCGCAGCACGCGGTATGGGTCCGTGCCGATGAAGCTGTAGCGGGCCAGCCGTTCGCCGCCTTCGACGCTCTCCAACAGGAACGAGTGGCGCCCGCGCGCTACTTTGAGGAAGGCCGAGACCGGCGTCTCAAGATCGGCCGGCACCTCGCGGTAGATCGGCGCGACGTTGCCTTTCGAGGCGAGCGCCTTGGCTTCGTCCAGCGTTGGTGTGTAGTCGGCCATGGTCACTCCAGGTAGTTGAGCTTCAGGGCCGCGCGCACTTCTGTCATCGTCTGTTCGGCCACCTTCTTCGCGTGCGCCGTCCCTGCCGCGAGCGCCTCGCGCACCTCGTTCGGGTGTGCTTCGTAGTGGGCGCGGCGCTCGCGGATCGGGTCGAGCAACGTATTGAGCGCGCGCGCCAGCTTCTCCTTCACCTCTACGTCGCCCACCTTGCCGGCGACGTAGCGCTCCTTCAGGTCCCGCACCTCATCCGTGTTCGGGTTGAATGCATCGTGGTACATGAAGACGGGGTTCCCCTGCACGTGCCCGGGATCGCTGGCATGGATGCGCGTCGGGTCGGTGAACATGCGCTTCACCTTCTGGGTGACGGTCTCTGCGTCGTCCTTCAGGTAGATCGCGTTGTTGAGCGAGTTGCTCATCTTCGCGTCGCCGTCGATGCCGACGAGCCGGGGCACAGGGCCGACAAGCCCCTCCGGCTCCGGGAACACGTCGCCGAAGAGGCGGTTGAACCGGCGCGCGATCTCCCGCGTCATCTCGATGTGCGGGAGCTGGTCCTCGCCGACCGGCACGAGGTGAGCCTTGGGCATGAGGATGTTCGCCACCTGCATTACAGGATAGGTGAAGAACGCGACCGGTACGGACTTGGTTCCCAGCTCGGCCATCTCTGCCTTGAGCGTCGGGTTGCGCTGGAGTCGCGCCAGCGGCGTGTACCAGCTCAGCCACAGCGTCAGCTCCGCGTGCTCCGGGATCAGGCTCTCGATGACGAAGTGGCTGCGCTGCGGGTCGAGCCCGACGGCGAGCCAGTCGAGCGCGACCTCCATGACGGACTTGCGTACGAGATCGATGTCGTCCGCGTAGTCGGAGACCTGATAGTCCGCGATGAGGAAGAAGCACTCGTACTCGTCCTGCAACCGCACCCAGTTCTCGAGCGCGCCCGCATAGTGCCCGAGGTGGAGCGGGCCGGTCGGCCGGATGCCGGTGAGGATGCGCTTCTTGCTGGATGATGGTGTGTTTTTCATGGAGACCTCAACGTCGTTCGGGACCTAGTGGCCGAAATGTAGCAATAGAACCGAGAACCGCGGAACTGAGAACTGCGCGCGTGTCAGCGGGCTTCATCATGCTCGCTCCTTGAGTCCAGCCGCATCGGTCGCATAGATCTCAGCTTCCTCTCGGATGCTCTTTCCTCCTGCTCTTTCGCGCCGCTCGAGATCGAGGATCTTGGCGGTGAGCATGCGCATCAGCTCCTCGCAGTCGGCATGCAGGCGCTGCTCCGCTTCGGCTTCCAGGTAGCCGGCCCGACAGAGGAGGTCGACCCAACTGTCCGTCTCGCAGACCGAGCCTTTCGCGATGGACAGGTGATTCCGGTGAGCGCCTAAGGAGTAGCGCCCGTGGCCTTCGGCGCTGTTCGCCGAGACCGACGAGGCCGATCGCACGACCTGGCGGGCCAGTGTTGGCGCGACGCGATCGTTCGGGAGCTTACCCGCGAGCTTGACGATCGCCAGGACAAGATCTTGCGCCTTCTGCCAAAGAATCAAGTTCCGGTAAGTATAAGCCTGTTCAGTCATCGGGTCGCCCCGCTCTCATCGGTTCTACGGTTCTCAGTTCTACGGTTCTTGGTTCTAACTCCCTGGGTTCTAAACAACGGGCACCGACTTCATCGCCTCGCGGACGGCATCCTCCGGATAGGCGTAGTCCTCTAGTTCGCCGGCGAAGTACTGGTCGTAGGCGCTCATGTCGAAGTGGCCGTGGCCGGAGAGGTTGAAGAGGATCGTCCTCGACTCGCCCGCCTCCTTCGCCGCGAGCGCCTCGTCGATCGCGGCGCGAATGGCGTGGGCGCTCTCCGGCGCCGGGATGATCCCCTCGGCGCGGGCGAACCGGACGGCCGCCTCGAAGATGGTGTTCTGGTGGTAGGCGCGCGCTTCGATAATGCCCTCGTCGTGAAGCTGGCAGATCAGCGGGGCCATCGCGTGGTAGCGTAGGCCGCCGGCGTGGATGCCGGGCGGCACGAAGGTGTGGCCGAGCGTGTGCATCTTCATCAGCGGCGTCGTCGCCGCGGTGTCGCCGAAGTCGTAGCGATACTCGCCGCGCGTGAGCGACGGGCACGACTCGGGCTCGCAGGCGATGAAGCGCGTCTTCGCTCCTTCGACGAGCCGCCTGCGGACGAACGGGAACGCGATGCCCGCGTAGTTCGACCCGCCGCCGACGCAGCCGATCACGACGTCCGGCTCCTCGCCGGCCTGCTCCATCTGCTTCAGCGCCTCCTGGCCGACGACGGTCTGGTGCAGGAGCACGTGGTTCAACACGCTGCCGAGCGCGTACTTCGTGTCGTCGCGCGTCGCCGCGTCCTCCACCGCTTCGCTGATCGCGATGCCGAGCGCTCCCGGCGACTCCGGGTCAGCCTCGAGGATCGCGCGGCCGGCCTGCGTGTCCTTGCTCGGGCTCGCGACGACCTTTGCGCCCCAGACCTCGATCATCGAGCGGCGGTAGGGCTTCTGCTGGTAGCTCACGTTCACCATGTAAACCTTGA
>JADFNZ010000057.1 GCA_022563135.1 Chloroflexota bacterium
GGCCGAACACCCGCGTACCATCCATCCGATACGACGAGCCGTGACAGGGGTCTCGGAACGAACCTCGGATTTCAGGCCGCCAACGATCATCCGCACGTGAGAATACCGCGCATTCCGAGTGCGGATCCCGCCAGGACAAGGCGATGAAGGTATCCTCGCCCAGGCGGACGAGGTGGAATTCCCCTTCGCCGATCGTGCTGACCGAGCCAACGGTGTAGTCGTCCACAGGGCCGAGATCGAATCGACCGCCTCCGGACTCGCTGCCCGGCCAGGCGAAGACGAGCGACATCGCTGTGATGGCCGCCCCGCCGACGAGCACGGCACCCCAGAACAACGGTCGGTCACGAGATGCGACTCGGGGTTTAGTCCTGTTTCCGGTCGCAGCGCTCATGGCGCTTACATTGTACTACCGCGAACGAGACTCCAGCAGCATTCCCGCCAGCCGCGCCTCCAGCGCCAGGCCGTCCGCGAGCGAGAGGTCGAGCCCGCGCAGGACGGCCTCCTTCGCGTTCGAGAGCACCTGCGGGGAGCGTTCGCGCCACAATCTAGCGCATCTTGGGGGTGGGGGCAACGGGACGTTCTAGCGGTATATTAGAAGCATGCCAAAAACAACCTGGTTCCAGCATGGTGTAGAAGCCTTTCAGCTAGCGCGGCCAGGAGCACCCAAGTGCTATCCCTGCCCGATCTGCCTGCGCGGCTTCCCCTCACCAAGAGGCCTATCCCGTGACGATGTTCCCCCTCGGTCGCAAGGGGGGAGGAAGATCGTTCTAACGTGCCGTGAGTGCAACAGCCGAGCCGGTCATGAGCTTGAGGCAGACATTCCGCCCGCAGAAACACTGCATGGCTTCGCTAGCGGCACGATGGCGGAGCCGATCCACGGTCAGGTGACAATAGACGGTCTAACACTGAACGCAAACATACTAGCCGCCGGAAGCAACATCACCATCGGTGGACTATCCGAGCTCAACGATCCTGCGACGGAACGAGCCGTCAAGGAGAAGATGCAAAAGCGCAGCGCAGAGGGATCATGGAGGGACCTCGAAATCAAGCTGTCTTTCGGGCGGCACGACCCAAAGGACGCGCTGGTAGCCTGGTTGCGTGCAGCCTACTTGGCAGTCTTTGCGGCCTGGGGGTTTAGCTACATCCTAAGGCCACAGCTTAACATTGTGCGAAAGCAGATCGCGCAGCCTGGCGTCCAAGTGATCGATATCTTCAGCATGACAATGCCAAAACCAACCCACGACGAGCCACACATCGTTCTAATCGAGCGTCCCAAACCTCTGAACGGGCACCTTGCCGTGATGATGGGGCGACACGTTGTCTACCTACCCGGCCTAGGCAAGGATGATCTGTACAACAAGCTACGAGACCAGCGCTCTATTGACAGCCAGGCCAGTTTGTCAGGGCGGCTCCAAGTACCTTGGCCCACGCGCCCACGGTACGAGTTAGACGTTGCGCTGTCGGCCAAGAACTAGAGTCCCCGCCAACCGCGCCTCCAGCGCCAGGCCGTCCGCGAGCGAGAGGTCGAGCCCGCGCAGTACGGCCTCCTTCGCGTACGAGAGCGCCTGCGGGGAGCGCTGCGCCAGCGTGCGCGCCCAGGCGTCGGCAGCGCTATCGAGTTGGTCGCGCGGGACGATGCGATGGACGAGGCCGAGGCGATACGCTTCGTTCGCGTCGATCGGGTCGCCGGAGAGGATCATGCTGAGCGCGACGCCGGGCGGGATGGTGCGCGGCAGCGTCTGCGTGCCGCCGGCCGACGGGATGTAGCCCAGGCTCACCTCCGGCAGCCCGAATTGCGCATCGCCCGAGGCGACGCGCAGGTCGCAGAGCAGGCTCATCTCGCAGCCGGCGCCGAGCGCGTAGCCGTGGACGGCGGCGATCGTCGGCTTCGGCAGGTGGAGCAGCAGGCCCCAGAGGTCGCGTTCGTGGCGGGCGCGGCGGGCTTCGACGAACGACGGCGTTGTGCCGAACTCCGAGATGTCTGCGCCGGCGGAGAAGGCGCGCCCGGCGCCACGCAGGATCAGGACGCGGGCGTCCGGATCGTCGCGGAACGCCTCGAACGCCGACCAGAGCTCGTCGCGCATCTGCAGGTTGACCGCGTTCAGCACGTCCGGCCGGTTGAGCGTGAGGCGAGCGACCCCAGCCTCGTCCTTTTCGTAGATGATCGTCTCGAAGCCGCTCATGCTTGGGACTCACAGTGGCGCTTCAGCGCCCGCATCGACGCCTCCACCGACCGCTTGCTCTGCGGCCCGAAGACGATCCGCTCGTAGAGGCCACCGAGCACCGGCAGAGGCAGCCACACTTCAAGCGCTACCGTGAGGCGGCAGCCGGAGCCTGCGGCGAGCCCAGCCGAGACATCGCGCGCCTCGAGCGCGTACGCCTCATCGAACCGAAAGGGGCCGACCGAGAGGAGCGACCGCAGCGCGCGTTCGGCCACGACCTCCCGCGGCCGGTCGTGCAGGATGCGAAAGGGGCCGCTCGTGTAGCGCCAGCGCACGTGGTGCCCGGGCTGCGGATAGTCCGGCGGCGCATCCAGCGCCTCCGTCACGCCGGAGTCCCACTGCACCACCTCGGCCGGGTCGCAGAGCGCGCGCCAGACCCGCGCCGGCCCCGCCTGGATCTCAACGATTACAGTGAACGAGTACACGCTCTCACCCTTGCGAAAAGCTCCTCCTGCGAGTCACGCACATTATAGGCCCATGAACGTAAACACCCAGCCCGCACGAACTGGAACCAGTTCCGGCTCAGCGGTGTACTACCTATGGACGGTGCCCTGAGCGCATAGGTAGGATTGATCTATGGTTAACGAACGCGGCGCCAACGATTCGGCGAAGGCGGCGCGTGTCTCACGCCTCATATTGTTCGTCTCATTCGCAGCCTTGCTGGCTGCCGCCGCGGCCTGCTCCGACAGTAAATTCGCGCCACCCGAGGAGACCGGCTTCACCGAGGATCGATTCCTCATCACGCTCAGTGGCGGTTCACCGCTTGGGCCAGAGGTCGTATCTCTCTTCGACCTGTCAAATAGCAAAGTCGTCGCCGAAGCTCCAGGAGGCTATCAGACCTGGGCGCTCTACCGCGAAAGCGCGAATGAGCTGCTCGTTTCGACCGTCGGCGGCGAGCCGTTTACCGGACACCTCACAGTGTATGATGTTGCCGATACGAGCTCGCCCGTATGGACAATCGTGATGGCGGATCGCTCCCAATCGACCATTCTGGCTCCAGCGTGGGCGCTATCGGAGGATGAACGATACCTCTACTACGCCTCCCGGCCGAGCACACAACAGTACGCCCAACTCATCAAGGTGATCGATCTAGACTTGCGCGGGGAGATCGCGCGAGCACGGCTGTCTACGAACTGCGACGGCTACAAGATCCTCGCACCGAGCGGCCAGTCCGATGCACGGGTGCTCTGCGCATCCGCTAAGGTAGTCACCGTTAGCCCAGCAGGCGCGGTCTCAACAATCGAAACCCTCCCGCTCCCGCAGGAGGCGATGTCCTCGATCGTCAACGCGAAATTCCGCGGCTGTAGTGGCATCGGCCTGACGTTTCCGTGCGTTCTCGGCGAGCATCGGCGGTTGATGGCTTATTCGCTAAGAAGCTCCCATTCGCTCGGCGGTCTGGTGATGTACAAGACTGCCGAGCCGTCCGATTACCGCATCTACCAACTACGGTCTGGATTCATCCATTTTGCGCCGGTCGGTTTGACCCATGCCGCGCTCCTAGAGGCAGAAACATCCGACATCTACCTGCTTGATCTCGCTACAGGTCGGACCGAACTGGCGTTCCAGGCGCCGCCTGAAACGCACTGGATGTTCGCCCCGTAGCCGTCGCTACCGCCAGTCCGGCCGGCGGATCTGGCTACGCTCTTTGCGGCGGGCCGTATTGGCGAGGTCCTTGTTGATCTTTCGCTCGAGGACGCGGATCGGCTGGTCGTCGGGCCGCATCACCTCGCTACGCCAGCGGCGCAGCTTCGCCTTGTCGCCCTTGGGCAGGCCGACCTCGTCCGCGATGCGGGCCACGACGAGCGACATCAGCGCCCAGACCTCGTCCGTGTCCAGTTCGACCTTCATGCTCCGCTCCGTCCCCTACCCTGCTACCGCCGGTCTACATTCGAGATGTAGCGCCCCTTGCGCCGGATCATCTTGCGCGTCCGCTCATCGATCACGTTGCCGAGCGTTTCGTTGATCTCCTCCGCGAGCTCGTGCATCGCCTCCGTACCGTCCGCGCGGGCTGCCCGCCACTGCCGGACTGCCGCGCGCCCCTCCTTGGACAGTTCGGCGTGATCCACCACCTGGGCGGTGATTAGCGTCATGATCGACCACGCTTCGTCCGTTTCGAGGATCAGTTGCACGTCATCTCCCCTTGAACTTCGGCTCACGCTTCTCCAGGAAGGCCCGCACGCCCTCCGCCCGGTCTTCCGTGGTCTGGAGGATGACGGTGAGGTCCGTCTCGAACCGCAGCGCCTGATCGAGCGGCTGTTCCAGGCCGCGGCGCACCGCCTCCTTCGCGTAGCGGAGCGCCAATGGCCCCCGCGACGCCATGCGCAGCGCGAGCGCTTCCGCCTTCGCCGGAAGCCCGTCGCGCGGATGGACGGAGCTTACCAGGCCGATTCGCAGCGCTTCCGCCGCGTCGATCTCTTCGCCGAGCAGGATCAGCCGCAGCGCCTCGGCGCGCCCGGCGAGGCGCGCCAGCCGCTGCGTGCCGCCGGCCATCGGCAGCAGGCCCAGCCCCGTCTCTGGCAGCGAGAAGCGCGCGTTCTCGGCGGCGAGACGCACGTCGCAGGCGAGGGCGAGCTCGAGGCCGGCGCCGGTGGCATCGCCGTGGATCGCGCAGATCACCGGCTGGCCCATCGCCTCCAGCGCCGCGAACGGTAGGGACGACTCGCGCGAAGCATACCATTCGCCGGCGTCGAACGACTCGCCGGTCAGCTCGGCAGGGGCCCAGCCAGTCGAGAAGTGATCGCCGTCGGCGGTGAGCAGCGCGACCCGCACCTCACGGTCGTCGCTGATCGCCGCGCAGGCGTCGTCCAGCTCCTGCAGAAAGCGCCGGTCGATCGGGTTGCCCTCGTCCGGCCGGACCAGTCGCAGGAGGGCAAGCGGCCCCTCTCTCTCCAGTGTGAGTGTCTGATAGCCCATGAGCGTTGTGAGCGTAGCAACGGTATCTGGGAGTGTCAACGCGGGCCGTTGACCGCGCCACCGACCCTCCGTATGCTGGCGCTGCGGTTAGCTACCAAGCGAGAAGGCGCACGATGGCAGTGGATCGAGTCACGGTAGGCAGCGTGGAGATCGTGAGCGCCGTCGACGAGCTGACGCGCGTCTCGCGGAGGACGAAGCGCGCGCTGGTAGACCGGCTGATCGAGGAGCAGACGCTCGTCGCGGCGGGCCACTTCACGCCGGGCAGCTTCGGCCGGATGGTGCTTGCGGACGACCGGCGGAGCTGGCAGCCGCTCTAGCCGCCCTGCGCCGGCGGGGCGACGGAGAGGGCCGGATCGTTCGGCTGCGACACGTCGATGCGCAGCTCCCACTCGACGGCCCCTTCGAGATCGAGGCTCGGGATACCGTTCGGCACGGTGGCAGTCACGAGGAGCCGGACCGGCCAGCCACCGTCGTCGGCGAGCCAGAGGTCCCACGTAATGTCGTCCAGACTGCGAAGCAGCTCCTCCTGCTCGAGCAGGGCCGCGAAGAAGGCGCGACCGGTCGCGCTCACCTGGTAGTGGCTCGCCGCCACACCGTTGGCGCTCTCTTGGATGGGCGTCAGCCGCCGCACGCTCTCGCGCACCTTCGCAAACGCCGGGCCGCCGAGGAAGTCAGACCTGACGGTCGTGAAGGAATCGGCCAGCAGATCGCTCACGTCGGGATCGCCAAGCGTCGTCTCCCGCCATTCCAGGTCACCGAGGCGATACCAGACCTCTTCGCCGATAATGACAGCGCTGCGCGGAAGGTCAGTCTGGCCCAACCGGACGTTGTGGGTGAACGCGTGGCGGTCCGGAGACTCGAAATCTCCCGCCGTGGACACGATCACCACACCGGGCTTGCCGGCCTCCTCGCGCATGGTCAGCGTGACGACGTAGTGAAAACGGTCGAGCGGTATCGCGCCGAAGCTCTCGGCCGTGGCGGTCACCACTGGAGGCGTGGGCCGCTGGGGTGCACCTCCGCCGCCGCAGGCCGCGATGAGCAGGCCGAGCACGATCGAAGCGGCGGCGGCGAGGCCGCGATAGCTAGGTAGTGGTCGAACTCTACGCATGGCTGGGAATCCTGTCGATCATAGCGGGCCCGCGCGTCGCACGCGAGGGTCGCCAGCGCTCTGCAGCTCTTGCCCACCGCCCGTTCATAACGCCGCTCGCACGGAGCGCCTTGATCGTAGCTTGGGGCGTTGTTAGACTCCCGCTCGTGGAGGCGGTATGCCTCCACAACGTTTGCCCGTGAAACGCCAATCTTCCTAGGAGTACCGCATGGAGCTTGCCTGGATCATCCCTGTCGCCGGTTTCGCCGCCGTCCTGTTTGCGTGGTGGCTCGCGTGGGACGTGCTCGGCCGCCCGACAGGAACCGACGAGATGCGCCGCATCGCCAGCCTGATCCTGGAGGGCGCGAACGCCTTCTTGAGCCGTCAGTACCGCACCATCGCCATGATGGCGCTGCTCACGGCCGTGATCATTGGAGTGCTCGTCGGCGCCCTTGACGGAGATGTCGAACTCGGCGTGCTCACGGGCGTCGCCTTCATCGTCGGAGCGCTGGCATCAGGCGTCTCCGGACTGATCGGCATGTACATCTCCGTGCGCGCCAACGTGCGCGCCGCCGCCGCCGCGCAGAACAGCCTCAAAGAGGCTGTCACCGTGGCGCTGCGGGGTGGCGCCGTCTCCGGCTTCCTCGTAACGGCGCTGAGCTTGCTCGGCGTCTCCGGCATCTATGGCTTCTACAGCGTGCTCCTGAACAAGCCGGTCGAGGACACGCCATTTCTCATCGTCGGTTTCGGATTCGGCGCCAGCTTTGTTGCGCTCTTCGCCCAGCTCGGCGGCGGCATCTACACGAAAGCAGCCGACATGGGAGCGGACCTCGTCGGCAAGATCGAGGCCGGCATCCCCGAGGACGACCCTCGCAACGCCGCCGTCATCGCCGACCTTGTTGGCGACAACGTAGGCGACTGCGCAGGCCGCGGCGCCGACCTGTTCGAGTCGATGTCGGCCGAGAACATCGGCGCGATGATCCTCGGCGTGGTGATCTTCCAGGCGACGGGCAACATCGAGTGGGTGATCTTCCCGCTCGTGCTGCGTTCGTTTGGCATCCTCGCCACCATGGTCGGGCTCATCGCGGTGCCCTATCTCACGACCGGGAACGAGCGCGACGCAATGCAGCCGCTCAACAAGGGCTATTACACCTCGGTAAGCCTCTCGGTGGCGTTCCTGGCGCTCACGACGTGGGTGATGATGGACAGCTCCTGGTGGTGGTTCTTCCTCGCCGGCATCGTCGGCGTCGCGACCGGCATCGCCTTCGTCTTTATCACACAGTACTACACCTCTGGGAACTGGCGCCCGGTACGGGAGATCGTAGAGGCCTCCAGAACGGGGCCCGCGACGAACATCGTCATGGGCACGGCCATCGGGTTCGAGACGACAGCGGTCACCGCCATTGCCGTCGGCACGGCGCTGGTGGCCTCGTTCCTGTTGGGCTCCCACTCTCCCATCGCCGAAGACCCCGCAGTTGGCGCCTTCAGCGCCGGCATCTTCGGGACGGCCGTCGCGACGATGGGCATGTTGATGACCGCCGCCTATATTCTGGCGATGGACACCTTTGGGCCGATCACCGACAACGCCGGAGGCATCAACCAGATGGCCGGCGCGCCCGCTGAAGCGCGCGAGATCACGGACAAGCTAGACGCGGTCGGCAATACCACAAAGGCGCTCACGAAGGGCTACGCTGTCGGCTCCGCAGCGCTCGCCGCATTCCTCCTCTTCAGCGCCTACCTGGACAAAGTGAAGGAAGAACTCATCGAATCTGGTGCGACGCTCGCCGACGGCACGCAGATCACTTCGCTCAGCCAGAGTCTGCCCATCGATCTCTCCCAGGTGCACGTCTTCGTCGGGGCGCTGCTGGGCGTGATGCTGGTATTCCTCTTCACGTCGCTCTCCATCCGCGCCGTCGGCAGCGCGGCGGCCCGCATCATCGAAGAAGTGCGCCGCCAGTTCCGCGAAGACCCAGGCATCATGGCGGGCACCTCCCAGCCCGATTACGGCCGCGCGGTGGACATCACCACGAGCGCCGCCCTGCGCGCGATGATCGCGCCCGGCCTGCTCGTTGTGTTGATGCCGGTGGCGGTGGGGCTAACCTTCCGCTACCTCGGCGCCGCCGGCCTGCTCGATGAGAACGCCGGCTGGCAGGCCGTCGCCGGGCTGCTCATGGTGGGCACCATCGGGGGCGTACTCGTGGCCACATTCCTCAACAACGGCGGAGGCGCCTGGGACAACGCCAAGAAATTCATCGAGGCGGGCGAGCTGAAAGACGAAACGGGCGCGGTCATCGGCAAGGGCACCGACACCCACGCCGCCGCCGTCGTCGGCGATACCGTCGGCGATCCGTTCAAGGACACCGCTGGGCCATCGCTGCACGTGCTGGTGAAGCTCCTCAGCACCATCACGCTGGTGCTAGCGCCGCTCTTCGTCGCCTAACGCCGCCCGGCCCAGAGCCGGCACCGGCGGCGTACCGACGCTCCACCTAGGGGAGCTCTCAGCGCGTTATTCTGCGGATCAGCGAGCAACAGCGGCGCATTCTCTCCCTCACGCCCTGCACCGAGGCGGTTGCCAAGCCGATACTCCATTCGAGGGCATTCCGTACGTCTGAGGGAGGTACCACTTGGCCGCCAGCAAGCGTCAAACTGCGCTCTCCGCGCAGCCGGCCCAGAAGGACTACAAAGCAGCCCGCCCATGGCCACTGCCCATGCCCAGCCGGCCGGAGCTGGCCAGCGCTTTCGCCCAAGCGCTGGACCTGGCAGAGGGCCAACGGCCCGGTCACGCCGCCCGCGTCTGCTACATCGCGCTCAACCTGGCGCGGTCGATGGGTCTGCCGAGCGAGCTGGACGCGACGGTCTACTACGCCGCGCTGTTCCACGACTCAGGCGCCGCCTCAGCCACAGCGGAGCTCTGCCGGCTCATAAACGTAAAGGAAGAGGCGATCTTCTGCGCGGGCCCGGACAAGCCTCCCGAGCAGCTAGGGATGGAGATCGCCCCGAACGACTCCGACACCGTTGTCAAGCTGATACGCGTCCATCCGCGGCGCGGCGCCCAGGTGGCCGGTGATCTCGGCTTCGCTACCGCGGTGCAGGAGGCGATCGGCGCCCACCACGAGCGCTGGGACGGGCACGGCTATCCGAGAGCGCTGGAGGGAGAGGAAATCCCGATCGCGGCCCGGCTCGTCGCCGCCGGCGACCTCATCGAGTACCTGATCTCCGCCGATGACAACCCGCTCATCGCGCGCCGGACCTTTCTCAGCGAGATCTCCGACTACAGCGGCAACGTGGTGGATCCGGCGCTCATCGAACGGGCGCAGCAGCTGGCGGCCGACGACGCCTTCTGGCTTGGCCTCTACAACGATGACCTCCCCCGTACGATCTGCGCCATCTGCCCGGACGATGACGCGAACGCGGAACAACTGCGAGCGGACCTTGAGGCGTTTACGAAGGTGTTCGCCGCGCTGGCCGACGCCAAGGGCGACCACACCCTGCGTCACAGCGAACGTACCGCTGAACTCGCGGACAGGCTGGCTCAATCGCTCGGCTTTCGTGACGCGCGACGG
>JADFNZ010000058.1 GCA_022563135.1 Chloroflexota bacterium
TATAGCCATACGCCCGGCAAGGTCCTCAACGATGATACGGGCGACGTCGCCTGCGACCACTACCACCGCTACAAGGAAGACGTGGCGCTGATGAAGGAGCTGGGCCTGAAGGGCTACCGGTTCAGCATCTCCTGGCCGCGCATCTTCCCCTCCGGAAAGGGCGAGGTGAATAAGAAGGGGCTCGACTTCTACAGCCGCCTCATCGACGAGCTGCTGGCGGCGGGCATCACACCGTTCCCTACGCTCTACCACTGGGACCTGCCGCAGGCGATCCAGGACGAAGGCGGCTGGACGAATCGCGAGACCGCGCAGCACTTCGCCGGCTACTGCGCCACCGTGGTCGATCACCTGGGCGACCGGGTGAAGAGCTGGATGATCTTCAACGAGCCATGGGTCTTTACCATCGTCGGCTACCTCGCCGGCCGTCACCCGCCGGGCGTCCGCGACGCCTCGACGGCGTTGCGCGCGACGCACGTCGTCAACCTAGCGCAGGGGCTGGCCGCGCGCGCCATCCGCGCGACGGGCAAGGCGGAGCAAGTGGGCACCGCCTTCAGCACGACGGGCGTCTACCCGGCGAGCGACAGCGAGGAGGATAGGGCCGCCGCCGAGCGCCGTTTCGCCTTCAGCAACCTCTGGTTCCTGGAGACCGTGCAGCACGGGCGCTATCCGGACGCCTACGTCGGCGGCACCGATCCCGCGCGCTTCGGTGCGGAGCCCGGCGACATGGAGATCGTCAAGGCCCCGCTCGATTTCATCGGCATCAACCTCTACAGCCGTTCCGTCGTCGCGAACGACCCGCAGGACCGCAACCTTGGCGGTCGTGACGTGAACGTCGGCGAAGTGGAGCGCACGGAGTTCGGCTGGGAGGTCTACCCGGAGGCGATCCACGACGTGGTGATGCGCATCTGGCGCGACTACCAGCTCCCGATCTACATCACGGAGAACGGCTGCTCCTATGGCGACGCGCCGAACGAGCAGGGCGTCGTTGACGACCAGCGGCGCATCAGCTTCTACCAGCGCTACATCGCCCAGGTCGCCCGCGCGATCGACGAAGGCGCGGACGTGCGCGGCTACTACGCCTGGAGCCTGATGGACAACTTCGAGTGGGCGATGGGCTACAGCCAGCGCTTCGGCCTCGTCTACGTCGACTACGAGACGCAGCAGCGCACCATCAAAAACAGCGGCCACTGGTACAAAGACGTCATCGCCAACAACGGCTACGCGTACTAAGGCCGGGTCGTTTGGGAATGTAGGGGCGATTCGCGAATCGCCCCTACGGATGGCGATGTGCCGCCGTCACTTGTCGATAGGTGGGATGGCGCGGGAGGTCTCGACCCAGACGGGCAAGATTCCTCCCCTACGTCGATGTTGCCGCCCGCTCCGCCAGCTCTTTCACCTCGCCTAGCTGAGCGAGGTGGCCTTCCTCGTGTTCGAGGGCGATCTCGACGAGCTGGCGGATGCTCAGCCGGCCCCTCTCCGCGTGGTTGCCCGTTCGCGCCCAGTTCCAGTGCACGAGGTCGGCGAGCATCTCAACCGTTTCAGCGCGCTGCTGCGAGAACTCGTGCAGGGTATCCTGGATCAGCGCCTCCTGGGGGTTTCGCTCCCGCAGCACCTCTTCCTGGTCCCACGATTCGAGGAAGGGCTCCTCCAGGTTGATCATCTTGTGGAGCCGCTCGTGGAGGAACTGCCCGTCGTCGCGCAGATGGCCGCAGATCTCCTTGATCGACCACTCGCCCTCCGCCGGCCGGTGCAGAAGCGCGTCATCCGGCAGGCCGTCGATGAGGTCGCGCAGGCGAGGCGTGATCGAGTTCAGGCGCTCCACCAGGTCCTGGTGGCCGCCGCTGCCGGGCTCGCTGCGGGGGTACGTGAAGGCGCCCATGGTTCGCTTTACGCGTTCAGGGGCGAAGTGTAGCATTGAGAATATCGGCAGTCAATCGAAGCGAGAGACCCGTATGATGCGCCTCCGCCAACAGCTTACTCCACCACGGATCCTCTCCGTGCTCTTCATCGCCCTGCTCGCGACGGTGGCCGCCTGCAACGGATCGTCCGGCGGCGAGACGCCCGGGCCGGCGACCACCGGCACGCCGCCAGCGCTATCGCCGGACCTCGCCGCCGCTGCTGAGTTCGCAACGCTCGGCCAGTACGAGGAGGCGATCGAGGTCTACGGCACGACGATCGCAGAGGGACCGGCCGAGGACCGTCTGGCCGCGCGCGTTGGCCTCGCGCAGGTCTACCTGGACGATCGCCAGGAGGACGCTGCGTCGGAGCAACTCGAGGCGTATTTGGAGGAGGCGCCGCCGGAGGCGGACGTCCTCCGCGCCCAATTCCTGCTCGCGGAGGCGCTGGCGCGCAAGGGGGACTGGTCGGGCGCGCTCTCGCTCTACGACGGCTACATCGAGGCCAGCGGCCCCGTCGCGGTCTACGCCCGGCTGGGCCGCGTCGAGGCGCTCCTACGACTCGACAGGGTGTTGGAGGCGGGCGACGAAGCTGAGGCGCTGCTCGATGAAAGCCTCCCCCGCTTGGCGCTTGCGGCGCTGGCTCGTCGCGTTGCGGAGGCGCTGGAGCCCTCGCAGCCCGGCGCGGCGCTCGCCTGGTGGGACCGGCTGGGCGATGCGAGCGCGTCCGCGAGCGAGAAGGCGCTCGCGCTGTGGCGGGCGTCGCTGATCCGGCGCGATCAAGGGGACGCCTCGGCTACGGCCGATGCCTGGGCGACGATCATGCAGCGCTACGCCGATTCGGCGACCGCCCGCGAGATCGTAGACGCGTTCGCGCCGGAGGAGGTCTCGCTGGATCCGGTGTATACCGGCCACGTCCTGTTCCACGCCCGCCGCGACGCCGATGCTCGCCGTGACCTGCTGGCGTCCATCGAGCGCAATGAAGACGGCGACCGCTCGCTCGCCGCGAATGCGGCCTACTATCTCGCCCGCCTGGACGAACGGGCGGGGAACGCCTCGGCCGCCATCGCGGGCTACGATCGCGTCGTCGAGCTGGACACGACTATCGACTCTGCGGACGACGCGCTCTGGAGGCGGGCACGGCTTCTCTCGCGCAACGGTAGAGCGGCGGAAGCGATCGCTAGCTATCGCCGGCTGGCGGAGCAGTTCGATTCGCAGCGCGCCGCGGACGCTCGCTTTCTCCTGGCGCTGTTCGAGTTCGATGGCGGCCGCGCCGATCAGGCGGCCAAGGCGTTCGCGGAGATCGCGGCCCGCGCGAGCGGGGAGGAGCGGTGGCGCGCCTTACTCTGGCAGGGTAAGGCGCTGGACGCCGGAGGCGACGCCGACGCCGCCCGCGCCGCGTGGAGCGCGCTGGAGCAGGAGGCCCCGTTCGACCACTACGGGCTGCGTTCCGCCGTCCTGCTCGGGAGGCCGGTGGAGAGCCTGCAGAGCGCAGACCTCGTGGAGCGGCATCTGGTCGACTGGGACGCGATTGACCGGTGGCTCCGGGCGACGTTCGGCGAAGACGGCTCTGCCATCCGCGCGACCATCCTCTTTAGCGAGCGCCTTGTGCTGGCGAGGGAGCTGCTCGATCTGGGGATGCGGGAGAGAGCCGCGGCCGAGCTCGCAGCGCTGCTGGACGAGGCCGGGGGCAGTCCGGCGGAGCTGGCGCTGCTCGCCCAGCGCTACGACGGCCTCGGTCTGGCCGACCTCGCTGCGCGTGCGGCCTTGCGACTGCTGGACGCGGCGCCGGAAGATGCCGCCGCCAGTGCGCCCGATGACCTCTGGCGGCTGGCCTATCCCGTGCCGTTTCTGCCGGCCGTGGCCGCGGCCGCGGAGGCCGAAGGCATCTCACCGCTGTTGCTTTTCGCGCTCGTCCGTCAGGAGAGCCTCTTCGATCCGCTCGCCGGCTCCACTGCGGGCGCCCTCGGACTGACGCAGGTCATCCCGCCGACAGGCGAGGGCATCGCCAGCGCTCTGGGCGTTACTAGCTTCGAACCTGCGGATCTGTTCCGTCCCGCCCTGAGCCTGCGCTTCGGCGCATACTACTTGCAGGAGCAGATGCAGGCGTTTGGCGAGAGCGCTCAGTATGCCCTGGCCGCGTACAACGCGGGCCCCGGCAACGCGCAGGTCTGGCTTGCCAGAGCGGGGGACGATGTCGATCGCTTCGTGGAGGAGATCGCCTTCGCGGAGACGAAGGCCTACGTCAAGCTGGTGCTGGAGCACCTGGCCCGCTATCGGCAGCTCTACTAGCGCTCCTCCGACTCGATGCCGAGGAAGCGCAGTCGCGAGGTCACCCTGAGCGCTAATGGTGTACGTGGCATCTGTCATTCTGAGCCCTTCGCGGTCGCTCTGGACAAGCTGCGCGAAGAATCTCGTGGCAATTGAAGAGGAACTAGGCTGCGCTAGGCTGAAGCCCGACTAGCAGTGTGGCGCTGGGAGCTGCGCAGAGAGGGCGGGCATGGAGCCGTTGCTCTCGAAGAGGAAGCGGCGGTCTACGGTCGCTTTGGCGGCTTCCGCGCTCGCCGCTCCAGACCCGCGAGCAGCGACACCACCATGCGGCGTCCTTTCACGTCCACCCGCTTGATCACCGAGTCGATGGCCGGGATTAGTAGTTCGCCGCTATCGTCGCGGACGATGTAGACGTCGTTCGCGCCGGTCTCCAGCACCTCGTCCAACCGTCCGAGCGCTCTGCCGCTTTCGTCCACCACTTCCATGCCCACAACATCGAACCGGAAGTACTGATCCTCGGCCAGCGGCGGCAGCTCCTGCTCCGGCACCTCTAGCAGCACGTCGCGGAGCGCCTCGGCCTCCGTCCGCGACTCGATGCCCTCCAGCTCCACCAGGAGCCGTCCGCGGTGCGTGCGCGTGTGCCTGACCGTGTAGGCGGTTCCGCGCGCCCAGAGCTGAGCGCCGGGCTGGAAGCGTTCTGGAAAGTCCGTCAGGGGAACGACGGTCAGTTCACCGCGCAGGCCTCGCGGCGCGGTAACGAAGCCGACCGCGACAAAGCCGTTGCTGGGGGGAGGGAGCGGGCGCGCTACCCGACGCTGCCCAGGGCGCTCTCGGGCCACGGAGGAGAACCCGGGCTAGTCGCCGATATCGAGGCTCACCCGCACGCCGCTGCGGCTGGCGGCCGCCTTGAGCAGGCTGCGCATCGCGTTCGCGATCCGCCCCTGCCTGCCGATCACCTTGCCCATGTCGTCGTCCGCTACGTAGAGGTGGTAGACGAGGTAATCGCCGTCCTCTTCCTCCTCGACCTCGACGGCGTCCGGCTCATCCACGAGGCCGCGCGCCATGAACTCGACGAGCTCCTTCATTCTTTGGTCTGCTCCTCGCCATCGCCGGCCGCCTCGTCCGCGGCGGGCTTCTCATCTTTGCTTGCCTCTCCGGCGTCGGGCTTCTCCTCTTCGGCTGCCTCGTCCGCGGCGGGCGGCGCCTCAGCCTCCGCTTCTGCAGCGGCCTTCTCCTGATCAGGCTCGGCTTTGGCGTCTGCGGGCGGCGCCTCAGCCTCCGCTTCCGCGGGCGGCTCGTCGGCCGCCGCAGCCGGGGCCTTGGGCTCTGCGGTCGGCGCCTCAGCCTTCGCTTCCGCAGCCGTCTCCGGGGCCGCGGCTTCCGCGGCAGGCGCCTCCTCCTTCGCCGCCTCCTTCGCGCGCTGGTTGCCGAGTTCGATACGCGTCTTCAGCTTGGCCGGGATCTCGGCGATGCCTTGGATCGCCAGGAGCTTGGCCACGCGGTCCGAAGGCTGAGCGCCGCGGTCGAGCCAGTGGCGGGCGCGGTCGGCATCGATCACGATGGTGGACGGGTTGTCGAGCGGATGGTAGTGGCCGAGCGTATCCACGAAGGCGCCGTCGCGGGGCTTGCGCGAGTCAGCCACGACGATGCGGTATGAGGGCTGCTTTTTCTTGCCCACCCGGCGTAGTCGGATTCGGAGCACGTAAACCTCCCTAACGTTTGAGTAGCTTCAGCAGGCTGGGGCCGTGTCCCGTGGCCGCGGCCTGCGCCAGCTTCTTGGCCTGTTTCCACTGGTTGAGGAGGCGGTTCACCTCCTGGGGCGTGGTGCCGCTGCCGCGGGCGATGCGCTTGCGGCGGCTCCCGTTGATCACCTCCGGGTGCCGGCGCTCTTCAACGGTCATCGAGTAGACGACGGCCTCCGCCCTGTTCCAGAAGTTGTCGTCTACCTGGTCCAGGTTGAGCTGGGACTTTACGGAGGCGAGCCCGGGGATCATGTCGACGAGCTGGCTGATCGGGCCCATCCGCTTCATCTGCTGGATCTGGATGATGAAGTCCTCCAGGTCCAGCGTCTGGGTGCGCAACTTTCGCTCCAGGCGCTCGACGTCCTCCTGGCCGATCGCCTCGTTCGCCTTCTCGACCAGGCTGACGATATCCCCCATGCCGAGGATGCGCGAGGCGAAGCGGTCCGGGATGAACGCCTCAAGCGCGTCCGTCTTCTCACCGACGCCGATGAACTTGATCGGCAGGCCGGTGACGGCGCGGATCGAGAGGGCGGCCCCGCCGCGGGCGTCGCCGTCCATCTTGGTCATGATGAAGCCCGTGATTCCCAGCGCCTCATCGATCTCCAGGGCGATGTTCACGGCTTCCTGGCCGGTCATCGCATCGACGACAAGGAGCGTTTCGGTTGGCGAGAAGGCGTTGCGTAGCTCCTTCAGCTCAGCCAGCGCCTCTGCGTCATCGAGGTTCGTGTGGCCGGTCGTGTCGACGATCAGCGTCGTCGCACCGTGGCGCTGCGCGGCCTCTCGGGCGGTCTTCGCCACGGCCTTCGGCTTCGCCTCGCCGTCGCCGCCGGAGACCGGGACGTTGAGCTGCCGGCCGAGCGCCTGAAGCTGTTCGCCTGCGGCCACGCGGTGCGGGTCGGCGGCGACGAGCAGGGGCTTCTGCCCCTGCTTGCGCAGGTGCAGCGCCAGCTTCGCGGCGGTCGTCGTCTTGCCCGAACCCTTAGGCCCGACGAGGAGGATGGCGGTTGGCCCCTTCTTCGCGGGCTCGAGGCCGGCCTGGTTCTCACCCAGGATGCGCACCAGCTCATCGTTCACGATGCCGATGACCTGCTGCGGGCCCGTCAGGCTCTGCAGCACCGCCTCGCCCAGCGCTCGCTCGCGCACGCCGGCGATGAACTCGCGCACGACCTTGAAGTTGACGTCCGCTTCGAGCAGGGCGACGCGCACCCCGCGCAACGCCTCGTCAAGGTCCTCCTCGCGGATGCTGCCGCGCGAGCCGAGCTTGCGAAAGACGCCCTGTAGCTTCTCAGAGAGGGCTTCCAGCATGTCGATTCATTCTACGTTCGCGCTGGAATGGTGGTCAAGGAAGGTGCGTACCAGCACCGCGGACGCTCTTCGGGAACCAGCCACAAAATGGCACAGATTGACGCCCATGCTTCAATTGCCCGCGCTGGGAAATCTAATCTGTGCCTGTCTGTGTTCGTCTGTGGCCATATAATGAGACTGAGCATCTCATGTCGCGTCACCTCTATTTCGCATACGGTTCGAACCTGGATCTGCGGCAGTTCCGCAGGCGCTGCCCGGGCCACGATGTCGTCGGGCGGGCGCGATTGCTGGGCTATCGGCTGGCGTTCACGCGCTATTCGACGAAGCGCAAGGGCGGCGTGGCCGACGTCGTTCCGGAGGAGGGAGCTGTGGTCTGGGGCGCGCTCTACGATGTGGACGAGGCGTCCATCCCCGCGCTCGACGAGTTTGAGGGCGCGCCGCGCGCCTATCGACGCGAGACGCTGCGCGTGATCGACGACTCCGGCGAGGAGCGCGAAGCGATCGTCTACGTCGCAAACCGGACGGGCGTGTTCGAGCCCAGCGCCGCGTACCTGGAGCTCATCGTGCGGGGCGCGCGCGAACACGGGTTGCCGGAGGAGTACATCCGCTCGATCGAAAGCGTGAGGAAGCACGCCTAGCCATGTACGTCATCGGGACTGCGGGGCACGTCGACCACGGAAAGTCCGTGCTCGTCGAGGCGCTCACGGGCATCGACCCTGACCGGCTGCGCGAGGAGAAGGAGCGCGGCATGACGATCGACCTCGGCTTCGCCTGGCTGACGCTCCCCTCTGGGCGGGAGGTGAGCATCGTCGACGTGCCCGGCCACGAGCGCTTCATCAAGAACATGCTGGCGGGCGTGGGCGGCATCGACCTGGCGCTGCTGGTCGTCGCGGCGGACGAGGGCGTGATGCCGCAGACGCGGGAGCACCTCGCCATCCTGGACCTGCTGGGCATCGAACGCGGCGTGCTGGTCGTGACGAAGAACGACCTGGTGGAGGCGGACTTCCTGGAGCTGGTCTCCGCCGATGTGCTGGATGCCGTGGATGGCACGACGCTGGAAGGCTCGCCGATCGTCGCCTGCTCTGGCAAAACCGGTGACGGGCTGGACGAGCTGAAGCGCGTCCTGGACAAGCAGCTGGAGTCGACGACGCCGAAGCCGGACATCGGGCGGCCGCGACTGCCGGTCGACCGTTCGTTCACAGTCGCGGGCTTCGGGACGGTCGTGACGGGGACGCTGCTGGACGGCGCGTTCGAAGTGGGGCAGGAGGTGGAGCTGCAGCCGGGCGGGACGAAGGCCAGGGTTCGCGGGCTGCAACACCACAAGGAGCACGTGGAGCGCGCGCAGCCGGGCCGGCGCACGGCCGTGAACCTCTCTGGCGTGGCCAAGGAGGAGGTCCGGCGCGGCCAGGTGCTCGTGCTGCCGGGTTCGCTGACGCCGACGGACGCGGTCGATGTGCGGCTGCGGGCCGTGGCGCTCGCGAAGCGGCCACTCAAGCACGGCGCGGAGCTGACGTTGCATTCGGGCTCGGCGGAGGTGCCGTGCCGGCTGCTGCTGCTCGATCGGCAGGAGCTTGCGCCCGGCGACGAGGGCTGGGCGCAACTGCGGCTCACAGGGAGTATTGCGGTCGTGAAGGGCGACCGCTTCGTGCTGCGCACGCCGAACGACACGGTCGCCGGAGGCGAGATCGTCGACGCGCGCCCGCCGCGACACCGTCGTTTCCACGATGAGACACTAACAGCGCTGGAATCGCGTGCCGGCGACGACCCGCTGATCGCCGTGTTGCGGCAGCACGAGCCCGCGACGCTGAAGTCGCTCTTGGCGGAGATAGGCGGCTCGCAGGAGGAGCTGGATAACACAATAGCGGCGCTAACCGGCGAGGGCAGCGTGGTCGCGCTCGGGGAGGGCGCGGCGGTGGCGCTGTTCACCGCCGAGGGCTTCGCGGAGCTGACGGCGCGTGGGCGTGCCGCAATCGAGGCGTTCCACGCGGAGCATCCGTTGCGCAGAGGCATGCCGCGAGAAGAGCTGCGGAGCAGGCTCAAACTACAGGAGCGCACGTTTGCGGGCGCGCTCGCACGCTGGAGCGAGGACGAAACGATGAGCGAGAGCGGCGCATCGGTCGCGCTGCCGGGCTGGACGCCGCAGCTGACGCCGGAGCAGACGTCGGCAGCGGACGCGTACGTCGCGGCGCTCGCGGCGAAGCCCTATGCGCCGCCGACCGACAGCGCTCCGCCCGCGGATGTGCTCGACTACCTGCGCGACGCGCGGCGAGTCGTCACGGCGGGCGAGGTCACGTTTGACGCTGCGGCCTACGCGGAGATGGTCAGCCGCGTGACCGAGCACCTGCGCAGCGAGGGCACGGTCACGCTGGCGCAAGTGCGCGACATGTTCGGCACGTCTCGCAAGTACGCGCAGGCGCTGCTGGAGCACCTCGATCAAGAGCGCGTGACGCGCCGCGTCGGGGACGAACGCGTGCTGCGCGGGAGCTAGACGTCCGCGGTGGTGGGTTCCGGCGCTAGGTC
>JADFNZ010000059.1 GCA_022563135.1 Chloroflexota bacterium
GAGAAGATCGACGGCGTGGGGGAGCAGGTCGAGCACCGCGCCCAGGTTCTCGCGCACGCCCTTCTCGCTGCCGGGGAGGTTGAGGATCAGGCAGCGGCCGCGCACGCCGGCGATGCCGCGCGAGAGCGCAGCCATTGGCGTGTGCTTGAGGCCGGTGGCGCGCATCAGCTCATCGAGGCCGGGCACGGGCCGCTCGATCACCTCCGCGGTCGCTTCGGGCGTGACGTCGCGCGGCCCGAGGCCGGTGCCGCCCGTGGTGACGATGAGGTCGAGGTCGCCGGAGTCGGCCCATTCTGCCAGCGTCTGAGCGATCTGGTCGCGCTCGTCCGGCAGTACGTTCGAGCGCTCGATGGCGGCATCGATCGTAGTGAGCAGCTCGCCGATGGCGGCGCCGCTCGTGTCGGTGCGTTCGCCGCGGGAGCCCTTGTCGCTGATGGTGAGAACGCCGGCGCGGATGGACATGGCGGCCTCATGATAGCACAGCGTGTCAGGAAAATTAGGCGAAGAAATCGGGCTAAGGGGGGTTGACAATTGCGGCCGTGGTGGTAAGATGTGGGCGTTCGTGGGAAATAGTGGGAGAGCTGGTAGCGTAATGTGTCATTGGCCCATGCACGGGCCTCCAACGGGAGTGACCACCCTTGCTCTACTTCCTCGGCCGGTACGAGTACTCGATGGACGAGCGCGGCCGCGTGCCGGTGCCGCCTCGTTACCGCGATGCGCTCGCCCGGGGAGCGGTGCTCAGTCAGGGGTCGCCGGACCGCTCGCTCCGCCTCTATACGGACGAGAGCTTTCAGCAGCAGGCGGCGCTCTACACGAGCGAACCGGCGACGCGGCGCGCGGGCAGGATCACGCGCCACGCCTTCTTCCCTCGCTCCTTTCCGGTCGAGCTCGATCGGCAGGGGCGGCTTTTGGTGCCGCCGCCGCTGCGCTCCTATGCCGAGCTGGATGGAGCCGTGGTCGTGGTCGGCGCGGGCGAATGGCTGGAGATCTGGAACCCCGCGCAGTTGGAGGCGCAGATGGCCACGGTGGACGACGAGCTGGAGCAGACGCTCGAGTCGATGGAGCCAAGGCAGTGAGCACGGCGACGTTGACCGGCCACGCGCCCGTGATGGTGCGCGAAGTGATCGCGGCGCTGGACGTGCGGCCGGGCGGCCGCTATGTCGACGGTACTGTGGGCGGCGGGGGCCACGCGGAGGCGATCCTGCAGGCTGCCGCGCCCGGCGGCGCCCTCGTCGGCTTCGATCGCGATCCGAAGGCGCTGAAGGCCGCGCGCAAGCGGCTGCAACACTTTGGCGGCGACGTCCAGCTCGTGCAGGAGAGCTACACGGAGATGGGGCGTACGTGCGAGTCGATCGGCTTTGCGCCGGTGCACGGCGTGTTGCTGGACCTCGGCCTCTCTTCGCTGCAGTTGGAAGATGCCGAACGCGGCTTCAGCTTTCAGAGGGAGGGGCCACTGGATATGCGCTTCAGCCCCGCCCAAGAGCTGACCGCCGCTGAAATCGTGAACGAATACGAGCAGGAGCAGATCGCGGACGTACTGTGGCGCTTCGGCGAGGAGCCGAAATCCCGCCGCATCGCCGCACGCATCGTGGAGCGCCGGCCGCTCCGCACCACGACAGAGCTAGCCAAGGTCGTCGAGGAGGCCGTAGGCAGGAGGTCTCGACGCCAAACCCACCCCGCCACCAGGACGTTTCAGGCCCTTCGGATCGCGGTGAACCAGGAACTCCTCAGCCTGGAAACCGCGCTTCCTCAGGCCTACGGCCTTCTGGGCGACCTTGGCAGGCTCGCGGTGCTCAGCTACCACTCGCTGGAGGACCGGATCGTGAAAGAGTTCATCCGGCGGGAATCTCGGGACTGCGTCTGCCCGCCCAGACAGCCTGCCTGCACCTGCGACCACCGCGCGGGGCTGAGGCCGGTGAGCCGGGGCGCTGTGCGGCCGGCTCCCGAAGAGGTGACGAAGAACCCCCGCAGCCGAAGCGCGCGCCTACGGGTGGCTGAGCGGCTGCCCCAAGCCGGCTAGGGACGGACCGCTCCGTGGCCGTCCTGAACCGCTCCATCGGACAGGCGCAGCGCAGAGCGCAGACCACGCCGTTGCGCATCGGGCCGGTGCTCGCCGTCGCGACGATCGCGATCGTCGTGCTCGCCGTCCTGCAGCTCACCGAGACGTCGGATGCGACGACGACGAACTTCGCCATCCATCGCCTTGAGGAGCAGAAGCTGGAGCTGCGGACCGTGACGCGACAGCTCGAGGCGGAGGTGGCCACACTCTCCTCTTTATCGCGCGTTGAGCGGGAGGCGCGGGAGCGGCTAGGGCTGGAACCGCCCCTCTCTCGGGAGACCATCGAAGTGAATGCATCCTGGCCTGCGCAAGATCAGCCGCGCCTTCCGACGCGTTTTGCGCCGGACGCTGTGGCCGATGAGAGCGGGGAGAGCTCGACCTGGTGGCGGGATCTGCTACAGCTCCTCCCATTCTACTAGCGTTGCGGATCTAGGCGGCCCGCGCGCGCCGCGACAGGAGATGAAGGCATGGCCCGGCGAACAAACCGCCTGAGCTGGCGGTTGCTTCTCCTCCTGTTAGTGCTGTTCGTCAGCGCCGGCGGTATCGTGGCGCGTCTGGTCCAGGTCCAGATCCTCGACCGCGACTATTATGCGGAGCGGGCCGACGAGACGCACCTGCGGCGGACGGTGATCCGCGCGCCCCGCGGCGCCATTCTGGACCGCAACGGCTACCCGCTCGCGCTGACCGTCACCGCGTTCGACGTCTACATCGATCCGCGAAGCTGGGAGGACGACGCGGCCGCCCTCCGGGCGGCGACGGCGCTCGGCCCCCTGCTCAACCGCGATCCGGCGGATCTCATCGCTGCGACCCGCGCGCAGGGGCGGGGCGACTATCTGGCGGCACGTTCGGTCAGCAGTGAGGTGGGCCTGCAGATCAGGGAGCAGGCGCTCGCTGGAGTGCGGACTCTGGACATCGGAGCTCGCTTCTATCCGGAAGGCGACCTCGCGTCGGCCCTGCTTGGGTTCATCGGCCGCGATCAGATCGGGCTGGAGGGGATCGAGGCAGCGTTCGAAAGCGAACTGGGCGGGTCTGAGCGCATCGTCATCCTGGAACGGGACGGCCTCGGCAACCGCATCCCCTTCGGTGGTGACGTGGGCGCCAGGCCGGTCGCTGGCGGCGACGTCTACCTCACGATCGATCGCTACATCCAGCGCTTGGTGGAGGATGCGCTCGATGCCGCGCTCGAGGCACACGAGGCGACAGGCGGCACGATCATCGTCATGGACCCGGGCACGGGTGAGATCCTGGCGATGGCCAGCCGGCCGAGCTTTCGCCTGATGGAACTGGACCTCGACGTGGCGATCCCTGCGACGCTCTTTCGCAATCGCGCTGTGACGGACAGCTATGCGCCGGGCTCCGTGATGAAAACGATCACCGTCGCAGCCGCGATCGACCTAGGCCTCGTCACGCCCCAGAGCACCTACGTGGACACCGGCTTCGCGTCGATACAGGGCGGTCACCAGATTCGCAACTGGGACCTGAGCGCGAACGGCACTGTGAGCGTTACCGGAGTTCTCCAGAAGAGCCTAAACACGGGCGCGGTCTGGATGGCCGGGCTGCTGGGCCCGGATCGCTTCTATCAGTACGTCCAGCGCTTCGGCTTCGGCGAACCGACGCAAATCAAGCTTGGTGGCGAGGCGTCGGGGCTGGTTCGCACCAACGAAGACCCCGGCTGGTTTCCCGGCGACCTGGCGACGAACAGCTTCGGCCAGGGGATCGCCGTCACCCCGCTGCAGATGCTCACCGCGATATCCGCCCTTGTAAACGGCGGCCTGCTCATGCAACCCTACATTGTGGGAGAGGTGGCGGGCCCAGAGCGCCGGCGCGTCTTCGAGCCCGTGGTCGTGCGCCGCGTCATCTCAGAGGAGACCTCGCGCGCGCTGGCCCGCATGATGAACGCCGTGGTGGATGCCCCCGGCCGCAATCACCCGGCCCGCGTACCTGCGTATCGCGTGGGCGGCAAGACCGGCACGTCGACGTTCACGGACAGGGACACGACCATCACCTCGTTCGTCGGGTTTGTGCCCGTTCAGGAGCCGGCATTTGCCATGCTGGTGAAGATCGATGAGCCGCAGGACTCCCGCCTGGGGAGCGTGGTGGCGGCGCCGATCTTCGCGGAGCTCGCGCCGCAGATCCTTACCTATCTCGGCGTGCGGCCCGACGATGTGGCCCACGTGGCCAGCCCCTAGAGGCGTCACGCGATGATCGAAACAACGGAGATCGTCGAAAGCCTCGGTTCGCTCCTCCAGAATCAGCGCGGGGAGCGCGCGGGCCGCTACCGCCGCGTGGTCATCGATTCGCGGCAGGCCGGCCGCGGCGATCTCTTCGTTGCGCTTACCGTAGGGCGCGGCGACGGTCACGACTTCGCGGCGGACGCGATCGCCCGCGGCGCGCGCGCTCTGCTGGTCGAGCGTCAACAGGAGGACATGCCGTCTGGCGTGGCCGTCTTCGTCGTGCCGGACACGCTGGCCGCGCTGCAGCGGCTCGCGGCGGGCCGGCGCGAGCGGCGGCGGGCGAAAGTCATCGGCGTGACGGGCAGCGTGGGCAAGACGACGACCAAGGAGATCACCGCCGCCGTCTTGGGCACGCGCTACCCCGTCCTCAGGAACGAGGCGAACTATAACAATGAGATCGGCCTGCCCCTCACGCTGCTCAACCTCTCCCATCGCCATCGCCGTGTCGTGCTGGAGATGGCGATGCGCGCGCCCGGCGAGATCCGCACACTCTGCGAGATCGCGCGGCCGGAGGTCGGCGTGGTCACGAACGTTGGGCCCACGCACCTCGAGCAGCTCGGCAGCCTGGAGGCGATCGCGGGCGCCAAGGCCGAGCTGTTGGAGAGCCTGCCGCGCCACGGCTTCGCCGTGCTGAACGCGGACGACCCGCTCGTGCTAGCGATGGCGGAGCGCACCAGCGCGCGCCCGGTCACCTTCGGCCTCTCGCCGAAGGCCGACGTGCGCGGCAGCGAGGTCGTGAGCCGCGCGCTGCAGGGAGTCGCCTTCGAGCTCCACTGGCAGGGCGAGCACGCGCCCGTCCGCTCGTCGCTGCCGGGCCGGCACATCGTCTCCGACGCGCTTGCGGCCGCTGCGGTCGCCCTCACCGACGGCCTGGCGCTGCGCGACGTCGCGGCGGCGCTCGGCGAGGCGGAGCTGCAGCTCCGGATGGAGCGACGGCGCGGGCGGGGCGGCTGCACGATTTTGGACGACAGCTACAACGCGAGCCCCGCCTCGATGGCGGCGGCGCTGGCGCTGCTCGCGGAGATCCCCGGCCGCCGTATCGCGGTGCTCGGCGACATGAAGGAGCTCGGGGCCGCCGAGCGAGAAGGGCACCTGGCGGTCGGGCGACGCGCCGCAGAGGCCGCGCAGGTGATCCACACCGTGGGCGACTTGGCCGCGCTCATCGCCAAGGGCGCGCGCGAGGCGGGCCATCGCGACACGTTTCACTGGCCTACGAAAGAAGCCGCGGTCGATGCGATTCGCAGTGACCTGCGTGCGGGCGATGTGGTGCTGATCAAGGCGTCGCGGGCGATGGCGTTCGAGACGCTCGTCGCGGCGCTGGAGGAATAGCGATGGTCAGAGCGCTGGTCATCGGTTCGGCCGCGTTCGGGGTGGCTGCCCTGGCGGGCGGGCCGCTGCTCGCGTTGCTGCAGCGGTTCGGCGTGGGCAAGGAGATCAGCGACGAGGGCCCGGCCTCGCATCAGGTGAAGGCCGGCACGCCGACCATGGGCGGCCTCCTCATCCTCGGCACGATCCTGGCCGTCACTGTGCCCACCAACCTCTTCGGGCGGCTCTCTATCTTGCTGCCGCTCGGCGTCATGGGTATCACCGGCCTGCTGGGCTTCGCGGACGATCTGCTCACTCTGCAGGGGCGGTCGCGCGGCGGCGGACACTCCCGCATCGGCTTTGCCGTGAAGGAGGCGGCGTTAGTCGGCATCGGCTTGGCGGTGGGCCTCATCACATTCTACGCGCTGGACGTGGAGAGCATGTGGGTGCCCCACTTCGGCGAGTACGAATGGCCCGCGGTCGCGCTCGTTGTCATCGCGATTGGCGTGATGGCCGCGACCACGAGCGCCTCGGCCGTCACGGATGGCCTCGATGGGCTGCTGGGCGGTGTGATGGCGCTCGCCTTCGCCGCGTACGGCGTGATCGCCTTTTCCCAGGGGCAGACCTTTCTCGGGACGTTCTGCTTCACGGTGGTGGGGGTAGTCCTCGGATTCCTCTGGTACAACGCCCACCCAGCGCGCCTCTTCATGGGCGAGGTGGGCGCGCTCCCTTTGGGCGCTGGCCTCGCGACCGTAGCGCTGATGACGGGCTGGTGGCTGGTACTGCCGGTCGTGGGCATCGTGCTGCTGGCGGAGTTCGTATCGAACGTCGCCCAGGTCGGCTCGTTCCGGCTGACGGGCCGGCGGGTGCTGAAGATGGCGCCGCTCCATCACCATTTCGAGCTGGCAGGCTGGCCCGAGCCACGCGTCGTGCTGCGCTTCTGGCTCTTCGCTGCGGTGGGGGCGCTGCTGGGCATCGCGTTAGTCTTGACAGAATAGTGTTAAAGTGCTATGACAGGTGATCGAGAGATCCTGGTGGGAAAGCGTGTGACGGTCCTCGGCCTCGGCATCGAGGGAGTCGACCTGGTACGTTATCTGGCGTCCCAGGGTGCTATCGTCACCGTCTCGGATACAAGGAGCGCTGAGGCGCTCGCCCAGCGCATTCAAGAGCTCGAAGGGCTGCCCGTGACGTTCTCGCTGGGCGAGAACCGGGTGGAAGACGCCGTCTCCGCCGACCTGCTCCTCGTCTCGCAGGGCGTGCCGCTGAACCTGCCCGCGGTCCTGGCTGCCGGCGAGCGCGGCATCCCCGTCAGCTCGATGACGCGGCTCTTCCTCGAGCGTTGCCAGGGTACGGTGATCGGCATCACCGGCAGCAGTGGCAAGACGACGACGACGGCGCTCGCCGGGGCGATGTTTGAGGCGGCCGGCCGCGAGCATGTCGTGGGCGGGAACATCGGCGTCGGGCTGCTCGGTCTCCTCGAAACGATCACGCCGCAGACGTCCGTCATCCTGGAGCTCAGCCACACGCAGCTCGAGACGGCGGAGCGCAGCCCGCACCTCGCCTGCGTCCTCAATATCACCCCGAACCACCTCGATCGCTACGACTGGGACGAGTACGTCGCGCTCAAGCTACGCATCCTGCAATGGCAGTCGAAGGACGACATTGCGGTGCTGAATCTGGACGATGAGATGACCTGCTCGTTCGCGACCGAGACCGCCGCCCGGATCGTCTGGTTCAGCGCGCTCCGTGTGCCGAACGGCGGCGCGGCCGCCTACGTGAGCGATGGGTCGATCGTGTGGAAAACCGGCTCCGTGGAGACGAGGCTGCTCTCGCTGGACGAGATCCCTCTGCGTGGAGCGCACAACGTCTCGAACGTACTGGCGGCCGTCGCGGTGGCGTGCACGTCTGGCATCGCCTTCGACGCCGTCGCGCGCGCCGTGCGGGAGTTCACCGCGCCCGCGCACCGGCTGGAGTTCGTCGCCCAGGTAGCGGGCGTCTCCTACTACGACGATAGCATCGCGACCACGCCCGAGCGCGCGCTGGCCGCGCTCCGTTCGTTCGACGAGTCCTCTGTCCTGCTGCTCGGCGGTCGCGAGAAGGCGCTGCCGCTGGAGGAGCTGGCGCGCGAGGCGCTGAAGCGCTGCCGCGCGGTGGTCTGCTTCGGCGAGGCGGGCGCGACGCTCTCCGAAGCGCTGCGCTCGGCCGCGGAGGGATGCCAGCGGCCGGCCGCGATCGAGGTCGTCGACACGCTGCCGAAGGCGGTGGCAGCCGCGCGACGGCTCGCGCAGAAGGGCGACGTGGTGCTCCTCTCGCCTGCATGCACGAGCTACGACGCGTACGAAAACTTCGAGCAGCGCGGCGAGGATTATCAACGGCTCATCCGGCGGCCGGCGTCGAAGGGAGGAGCCTAGCGATGGCCGTCGCGGAGACGCGCCGTGTGGGGAACAGCCAGCCCGATCTCCTCCTCCTGGGCCTCGTGCTGGGGCTAGTGGTGCTCGGCCTCTTGCTCGTCTACAGCTCCAGCTTCGCCCTGGGAGTATTGGCCTTCGGCGACGCGAACTACTTCGTCGTGCGGCAGGCGATCTGGGCGACGCTGGGCGTGGGACTAATGCTTGTCTTGATGCAAATCGACTACCGTTGGCTCCGCGACGTAAGCCCGCTGCTCATGCTCGTCGCCATCGTCGGGCTGGTGGCGGTGCTCGTGCCGGGCCTGGGGCTGGAGCGGAACGGCGCCCAGCGCTGGCTGGCCCTCGGGCCGCTGCCGCCCGTGCAGCCGAGCGAGTTCGCCAAGCTGGCGCTGATCGTGTATGTGGCCGCGTTCCTATCCGGGAAGCGCACCCACGTCCGCAGCTTCACGCTAGGCTTCGTGCCGTTCGTGGTGATGGTTGGGATCGTAGCCGGTCTGGTGCTGCTTGAGCCGGACACGGGGACGGCGGCTGTGCTTGTGCTCACGACCGTGACGCTCTTCTTCATCGCCGGCGCATCGCTCACGCACATGGCGGGCCTCCTCGGCTTCGGCAGCATTGCGGCGACGTTCTTGATCCTGACCGCCGGCTACCGGATCGACCGGCTGGTGGCGTTCGTCCGTGCGGAGGACGACCCGTCCGGCATCGGATTTCAGACGCTGCAGCTCCTGATCGCGCTGGGCAGCGGTGGGATCGAGGGCTTGGGGCTGGGAGCGAGCCGTCAGAAGTTCTTCTATCTTCCCGGCTCCCATACAGACGGCGTCTTCGCCGTCGTGGGTGAAGAGCTGGGCTTCATCGGGGCGATGGGCGTCCTCCTGCTCCTCGCGGCGCTCGTCTACCGCGGGTTCCGCGTGATGCTCAATGCGCGCGACGACTTCGGGGCGCTGCTCGCGACTGGCATCGTCTGCTGGATCGCCTATCAGGCGCTGATCAACGTGGGCGGCATCACGCGCACCATTCCGCTGACCGGCATCCCGCTGCCGTTCCTCAGCTACGGCGGCTCGTCGCTGGCCGCGCTGCTCGCGGCTGTGGGCATCCTGCTGAGCATCTCGCGTCACGCCAACGATCCGCCATCGGTGGAACGCGAGCGCGGCGATTCGAGGCACCGCGCAGTTCGTAGACAAGGAGCGAGGTGAGAGTGATCCTCTCGGGAGGAGGCACCGGCGGCCACATCTACCCCGCATTGGCGGTGGCGCAGGCGCTTCGCCAGGGAGATACAGGCGGGGCGCTTGAGCTGCTCTACGTGGGCGTGCGCGGCCGGTTGGACGAGACGATCGTCGGGCCCGCCGGCCTGCCGTTCGCGGTCGTGCAAGCGGGCCCGCTCCGGGGCGGCTCGCCGCTGCGGGCGGTATCCAGCGCGGTGAAGCTCGT
>JADFNZ010000060.1 GCA_022563135.1 Chloroflexota bacterium
ACGATCAACTTCAGCCTCCTCGCGTTCGACCAGATCGTCAACAACGCGGCGAAGATCCACTACCTGTCGGCCGGCACCCTGGAGGTGCCGCTCGTGATCCGCATGGCGAGCGGGGCCGGCAGCCAGCTCGCCAGCCAGCACTCGCAGAGCCTGGAGGGCTGGTACGCGCACATTCCCGGCCTGAAGGTCGCGGTGCCCTACACGCCGTACGACGCCCGCGGCCTCCTCAAGACCGCCTGCCGCGACGCGAATCCTGTGATCTTCATCGAGCACACCGCGCTCTACAGCCGCAAGGGTGAGGTGCCGGAGGGTGACGTGCGGATTCCCTTCGGCCAGGCGGAGATCCATCGCGAAGGGACGGACTTCACGCTGATCGGCTACTCGGGCAGCGTCTACCAGGCGAATCGCGCGGCGGACATGCTGGCCGAGCAGGGCTACTCCGCGGAGGTGATCAACCTGCGCACCCTCCGGCCGCTCGATGTCGATACGATCATCGCTTCGGTGCGCAAGACGCACCGCGTCGTGGTGGTGGAGGACGACTGGAAGTTCGGCGGCTTCGCCGGCGAGATCGCCGCCATCATCATGGAGGAGGCCTTCGACGATCTCGACGGGCCGGTCGCGCGCGTCTGCGGCGCGGACGTGCCCATCCCGTACGCCAAGGAGCTCGAAGAGGCCGCGCTGCCCAGCGAGCGCCAGATCGCCGACGCGGCGCTGGCGCTCGTGTAGGATGGCGCCGTTAGGAGGACGAACGTGATCTCGGAAGTCGTCATGCCGCAGATGGGCGCCGATATGGAGGAAGGCACCATCATCCGCTGGCTCAAGCAGCCCGGCGACAGCGTCGAGCGAGGCGAGATCATCGCCGAGATTGAGACGGACAAGGCGAACGTCGAGATCGAGTCGTTCGAGTCCGGCGTCTTCCGCACCACACTCGCAGGCGAAGGCGATACCGTCTCCGTCGGCACGGTCATCGCCGTGATCGCCGCGCCTGACGACGACATCTCCAGCTACGAGTCCGCCGCGCCTGCCGCTGTGCAGCCGACGCCGGAGAAGCCAGCTCCCGCCAAAGCAGCGGCCGCGGAGCCACCGGAACCCGGCCCAACACCCGCCCGCAAGGACGGCCGCGTTCGCGCCTCGCCGGTCGCGCGCAAGCTCGCCGAGCAGCGCGGCATCGACCTCGCTTCGATCGAGGGCACCGGCCCTGACGGCCGCATCGTCCGGCGCGACGTAGACACAGCAACCAAGCAGCAGGCCACCAGCGCGCCCGCAGCGGAGGCCGCCGTGAAGCCGGCCGCCACCGCCGCTGCCGGCATGAGCCGCATGCGCCAGACGATTGCGCGGCGGATGAGCCAGAGCAAGCGCGAGGCGCCGCACTACTACGTCACGATGGACATCGACATGACCGAGGTACAGCGCCTGCGCTCAGAGCTCAAGAAGGCGGGCGACGACTACGCGCACATCAGCGTTAACGACTTCATCGTGAAGGCTTCGGCGCATGCGCTGCGCGACCATCCGCACTTCAACACCTGGTTCATCGAAGGTGAGGTCCGCCAGCACGAGCCGGTCAACGTCTGCATCGCCATTGCGCTTGAGGAAGGGCTGATCGCGCCTGCCATCCTCAACTGCGGCGACAAGAGCCTGGTGCAGATCGGCCATGACAGCCGCGATCTCGCGGAGCGCGCCAAGTCGGGCAGCCTGAAGCCGGAGGAGTACTCCGGCGGCACGTTCACGGTGAGCAACCTGGGGATGTTTCGCGTCGAGGCGCTGATCGCGATCATTCAGCCTCCGCAGACGGCCATCCTCGGTGTGGGCACCGTGCGCTCGGCGCCGGTCGCCTTCGACGGCCAGGTGATCGTCAAGCAGATGATGAAGGTGGCCCTCTCCGCCGACCACCGGGTGACGGACGGCGCCCAGGGGGCCCAGTTCCTGAACGAGATCCGCCGGTTGCTGGAAACTCCGGCCCTGCTGCTGATCTAGCGCAGGCCGCCGATGGGGGCCTAGGAGTTCCCTTCCTTCACGATCCGTTCTTCGAGCTCACGGATGCGCTTGCTCAGGACAGGTAGCAGGGTGAGCGCGATGCTCGGGTTCGTGTTCAGCTCGGCGGCGAAGTCCCAGCGCGTCATCACGAGGCACTCCGTCGGTTCGAGCGCGACGAGGCTGGCGACGCGAGGAAAGCCATCGAGCAACGCCATCTCGCCGAACGAGCCGCCGGGGCCGATCTCGTTGAGGCGCTTGCCCCCCTTGGTGACCTCGACTTTGCCGCTGGTAATCACATAGAACGCGACCGCCTGTTCTCCCTCGCCGACGATCTGGTCCCCCTTAGCGAACGTCCGCGACACGATGGACTTCGCAATCCGCTCGATGTCCGAACGCTCCAGCTTCTGGAAGATCCACACCTTCGCCAGCTCTTCCTCGTACGCCATGTACGTGCCTCCTTGTCAGCCCCACACCGTGATCGGGTTGCGACGCGTATTCTACTGTCCGCCCGTCCCCGCCGCAAGGCGGCTGCTATCTCAAGAGCGCTCAACCTGGATACAATGCCAGATATGAACGCGCTTCAGCGCATCGGCCGGACCAGGCGCGTCGCCCGCACGGCGGCGCGCATCTTCGTCAGCTATCGCTGGCGCGGCTGGCGAAACCGTCGCCTGCCACCAGAGGAAGCGGCCGAGCGCCAGTCCAGGACGCACCGGCGCAACGCCGAGCGCATCTACGACACGGCGACCAGCCTGAAAGGACTGCTGATTAAAGTAGGCCAGCTCATCGGGACGCGGGCCGACGTCTTCCCCGACGAGTACGTTGAGGTGCTCTCGCAGCTCCAGGACGCCGTACCGCCCCATTCGTTCGACGTGATCCGCAGAGTCATCGAAGAGGACCTCGGCGCCCCGCTCGACGAGATCTTCGCCAAATTCGATCGCACGCCCATCGCATCCGCCTCCCTGGCGCAGGTGCATCGCGCCGTCCTGCACGACGGCCGTCAGGCGGCCGTAAAAGTCCAGTATCCGGAGATCGCGGAGATCGTCCGGGTCGATCTGCAGAACATCCGCATGCTGGCGCGCGTCGCGGGCAAGTTCCTGCGAGACTTCGACTTCACGACGCTGGTGGACGAACTGAGCGCGAACACGCCCTTGGAGCTCGACTTCGTCCACGAGGGCCACAACGCTGAGGCTTCGGCGCGAAACTTCGCCGATAACGAAGCGATCATCGTACCGGACATCTACTGGGAGCACACCAGCAAGCGCGTCCTCTGCATGGAGCTCGTCGATGGCATCAAGATCTCGGACGTGGCCGCACTGGAGGCGGCAGGCATCGATCGCAAGGCTGTCGCCCGCCTGCTCACCGAATGTTACATCCAGCAGATCTTCGTGGACGGCTACTTCCACGCCGATCCTCACCCGGGCAATCTCTTCGTGCGGCCAGGGCCGCAGCTCGTCATCGTCGATTTCGGCCTGGCGAAGCGCCTGACGGTGGAGTTCCGCCGGGGGTTCATCCGCCTCACCCGCGCGCTCGTCCTCGCCGATAGCGCCGAACTGGCCCAGGCCTTTCGCGAGCTGGGGTTCCGCACCCGCCACGAGGACGACAGCGTCTTCGATGACCTTGGCAAGGCGATGATCGACCGGCTCTCGCGGGACGCCGCCTTCAGCCGCGACCGCGAGCTCGTCATGGAGCTCAACCACCGCATGGCCCGCGTCTTTCGCGAAAACCCGGTCGTGCGGGTGCCGGGCGAGTTCCTCCTCATCGGCCGGACGCTGGGCCTGCTCGGAGGGCTGGGCACGCAGCTCGGCTCGCAGGTGAACGTCCTCGATCTTATCGGTGCGCATTTTCCCCCAGCCGCCGAACCAGCCCCGTAAGCGCACACATCCGTTTGCAACGCCACTGACCCACCCGCTACACTTGGGTGCCCATCCACGCTCGCTTTCTCGAAGCGACGCGGCAACGAGATTGGGGAGAAACGATGCCGTGCGAAACGCATCGCAGGCTGGCGATCAGGCTACAGCCCGTTCCGAAGCAGGATCCGCAGGTCCGCATCCACAACTGGGACGAGACGTTCGCCGGCTACAACGTGGAGGCGGCGAAGGTAGAAGCCGCCCGCTGCATCCAGTGCCCCACCGCGCCCTGCATGGACGCATGCCCCGTCGGTAACGACATCCCCGGCGCCTTCCTGTTGCTGGAGCAAGGCGATGTCATCGGCGCGGCGAACATCTTCCGCGAGACGAATAACCTGCCCGATATGTGCGGGCGCCTCTGCCCGCAGGAGCGTCTCTGCGAGGGCAGCTGCGTCGTCGCCTTCGCCATCCGTCCGGACGGACTCGACCCGGAGCCGGCGGTCGCCATCGGCAAGCTAGAGTCCTTCGTCACCGACCACCAGCGAACGTCGGTGGGCCTGCCGATGCCGACGCTGCCGGCCCCGACCGGGCGGCGGGTTGCCGTCATCGGCGCCGGGCCCGCCGGCCTCGCCGCCGCGGAGGAGCTGGCGAAGAAGGGCCACGAAGTGACGCTCTTCGACGCCTGGTCTAAGGCCGGCGGCGTCCTCCTCTACGGCATCCCGAACTTCAAGATGCGCAAGGAGATTCTGGACGACAAGCTCGACTACCTTTGGAAGCTCGGTATCACCTTCGTCGGCAACACCTACATCGGCCGCGACATCACCATCGACGAGCTGTTCGAGCAGGGCTACCACGCCGTGTTTCTCGGCCATGGCGCGAGCCTCGGCAATCGGCTCGACCTGCCCGGCGCCGACCTGCCCGGCGTGCTGATGGCGACGGAGTTCCTGGTGCGGGGCAACCTTGCGCCGGAGCTCCTGCCCGAGGGACTGCGCGAACCGCTACCTGAGGCCGATCGGGTCCTCGTGATCGGCGGGGGCGACACGTCTATGGACTGTGTACGAACTGCGGTGCGGCTCGGTGCGAAGGAGGTCTCCTGCGTCTACCGGCGGACGGAAGCGGAGCAGACCGGCCGGGAAGAGGAGCGGGTTCACGCTCGCGAGGAGGGGGTGCGCTTCGAGTACCTCGCCTCCCCGCTGCGCTTCGAGGCAGGGCCGGACGGCCGTGTCGCACGGGTTCACTTCGCGCGAATGGCGCTGGGCGAGCCGGATGAGAGCGGCCGCAGGCGGCCTGTGCCGACGGGCGAGGAGTTCGTCGTGGAGGCGGACCTCGTCGCGATCGCCATTGGCTACGGCGCGGACGAGCAGGTCGCCCGCACGACGGACGGCATCCAGACCAGCCGCTCACTCGTAGAGGTCGACCCGGAGACGTTCGAGACGACGCGGCCGGGCGTGTTCGCCGGCGGTGACTGCGTGAACGGGGCTGACCTGGTGGTCACGGCGCTCGCGGACGGCCGGCGCGCCGCGGACACGATCCACGCCTACCTTGAGGGACTGCCGGGGGAGCGCCCAACCGCCATCACCGGCGTCACGCCACGCCGATCGGGCTAGCCCTCTTCTGACTCCGTCCGCTCGTACACGACCACTCCGTTTTCGCGCATTTGGCGCAGCTTCCCCTCCTGCACCATGTATTCTAGGTGTGCCAGCGTCTCGCTGATGGCGGCGCGTCTCATCCAGTGGGAAAAGCTGTCGAAGGTGCCGGTCGCCCAGACGACGCCCGACGCGACGTCGTAGGCGGTAGCTCGCCGCTCGCCGACGATGCCCAGCATCTCGTCCAACCGCTGGTCGTGGTGCTCCACGATCTCAGCCAGCCTCCCCTGCAGGTCCTTGAACGCATACTCGTGCGCCGGCAGCACGTCATCCACTTCGAGCGGTTCCAGCCTCTTGAGCGACGCCAGGTAATCGCCCAGCGGGTTGCCGGTCTGCTGAGGGTGCATGCTGACGTTGGGAGTGATCGTCGGCAGCACGTGGTCACCCGTGAGGATGATCCGCTGCGTGCGCTCGTAGAAGCAGATGTGGCCGGGCGAGTGGCCCGGCGTCCAGAACACCTCGAACTTGTAGAGGCCAAAGTCGAGCGTCTCTCCACCCCAGAGCACGGCGTCCGGCTCCACCGGCACGACGTACGAGCGCACCGGCATCGCGGAGGACCGGAGGTCCGGCATCTCGCCCTCGGGCACGCCGTTCTCGATCAGCCAGGCCGCCATCCTATCGAGGAGCTGCTCCGGCTGGCGGTAGCGGCTGCGGATAAAGTCGCGCTCCCGCTGGTGCACGATGATCTGCGCGCCGCAGATCTCCTTGATCCGGCCCGCCAGACCGTAGTGGTCCGGGTGGACATGGGTGACGAGGAGACGCTTGATGTCAGCGAACGTGAGGTGCAGCTCGCGCAGCTCCTGTTCCAGCGCCGCGAAGGCCTCCGGCGTGTTCCAGCCGGAGTCGACGAGGGTGTAGCCATCATCGCCGGGGATCAGATAGGGCAGCACCCAGCCGAGCGGGTTGTTCGGAATCGGCACTTTCAGCTGGTAGAGGCCGCTGATCACCTCTGTCGGCACGAGACACCTCCTTGGCATCATTCGCCCGCCCCGGTCTGCGCTGGGGCGGGCATGGCATACGCGTTAGCTACGCTGAAGGTTAGCTCGCCTTCGCCTCCTGCTGGAGGTCGGCTTCCACCATCATCCGTACGAGTTCTGGGAACGCGACGGAAGGCCGCCAGCCCAGCTTCTCTCGCGCCTTGGAGGCGTCCGCCAGCAGATAATCGACCTCGGCGAGACGCATGAACTGCTCGTCCGTGCGCACGTAGTCCGCCCAGTCCTTCCCGATCGCATTGAACGCCAGCTCGGCGAACTCTTTCGGCGAATGGGTCTCCCCCGTGCCGATAACGTAGTCGTCGGGCGCCTCTTGCTGCAGCATGATATGCATCGCCTGCACGTAGTCGCCGGCGAAGCCCCAGTCCCGCTTCGTGTCCATGTTGCCCATCACCAGCTCCTGCTGCTTGCCGAGCTTGATGCGGGCCGCGCCCAGGCTGATCTTGCGGGTGACAAACTCCTTGCCGCGCCGGGGCGATTCGTGGTTAAAGAGGATGCCGTTGCAGGCAAAGATGCCGTAGCTCTCCCGAAAGTTCACCGTAATGTAGTGCCCGTACACCTTCGCCACGCCGTAGGGACTGCGAGGATAGAAGGGCGTGCGCTCGTTCTGGGGCGTTTCCTGAACCTTGCCGAACATCTCGCTGCTGGAGGCCTGGTAGAATCGGATCCCTTTGCCGCTCTCCGTACGCGAGGGGCTGGCGCCACTCACCAGACGCACCGCCTCCAGCATCCGCAGGACGCCGAGGCCGGTGATCTCGCCGGTCAGCTCTGCCTGGTTCCAGGAGAGGGGCACGAAGCTGATCGCGGCCAGATTGTAGACTTCGTCCGGCTGTACCGACTGCATCACGTTGATCAGCGAGCTCTGATCGAGGAGATCGCCTTCAACGATCCGCACGTCCGGCATCAACGATTCTACAATCGGCCGCTTGGGGTTTGCCTGACCCCGGACGAGGCCATAGACAGCGTAACCGAGCGAGAGGAGATGCTCCGCGAGGTAGGAGCCATCCTGGCCGGTGATGCCCGTGATGAGGGCTGTGGGCATTCGGGGTTCCCTCCGCTAGCTGCGTCGCCTGTATTCTACACGCGCCGCCTGTCGCCGGTCGAGGGCCACCCCCTCCATCCAAGCGGGCGTGTTCCCCTGAGGGTTCGTTACTGGTTGCTAGCCGCTAGTCCGCTGGTCGGGCCAGTTCGGGCACAGCTGAGCATAACGCGCGTAGCTCGCATAGGCACTGCTCGCGCCGCTACTTCTCCAGCCGCAGGACGGCCAGAAACGCCTCCTGCGGGATCTCTACGTTCCCTACCCGCTTCATGCGCTTCTTCCCCGCCTTCTGCTTCTCGAGGAGCTTGCGCTTGCGCGTGACGTCGCCGCCGTAGCACTTCGCGAGCACGTTCTTGCGCAGCGCGCGCACCGTCTCGCGCGCGACGATGCGGCCGCCGACCGCGGCCTGGATCGGCACGTCGAAGAGCTGACGTGGGATCAGGCTGCGCAGCCGCTGCACCAGCGCGCGGCCCTGCCAGTGCGCCTGCTCCCGGTGCGTGATGAGCGACAGCGCGTCCACCGGCTCGCCGTTGACGAGGATGTCCAGCTTAACCAGCTTCGCGGGAGCGTAGTGCGAGAAGCTGTAGTCGAGGCTGCCGTAGCCTTGGGTGCTCGACTTGAGCTGGTCGTAGAAATCGACCAGGATCTCTGACAGCGGGATCGCATACTCCAGGATGACGCGTGCGTCACCATGCGCCTTCTCGCCGCCGCCGGCACGCTCCTCTCCCTGCAAATACTCCATCCGCTTAAACTCTCCACGACGGCCGGTGACGAGGTCCATCACCGTGCCGATGTAGCGGTCCGGACAGACGACGGATATTTGCATCCACGGCTCGCGGATCTCCGAGACCTCGCCGGCCGGCGGCAGCGCGGCGGGATTGTCGATGGTGAGCTCCTCTCCGTTGGTGCGGCGGACTTCATACTCGACGCTCGGCGCCGTGATCAGCAGATCGAGGCTGTACTCGCGTTCGAGGCGCTCCTGCACGATCTCCATGTGCAGCAGCCCGAGAAAGCCGCAGCGAAAGCCCGGGCCGAGCGCGACGCTCGACTCCGGCTCGAACGCCAACGACGCATCGTTCAGCTGCAGCTTCTCCAGCGCCTCCCGCAGAACGCCGTAGTCGTTTGGCTGCGTCGGATAGAGACCGGCGAAGACCATCGGCTTCGCCTGACGGTACCCGAGAAGCGGCTCAGTCGCCTGCCGGTCAGCCTCGGTCAGCGTGTCCCCGACGCGACACTGGCGCACGTCCTTGAGTCCGGTTGCCACGTAGCCCACTTCGCCCGTGGCAAGCCGTTCGCTGGGTGTGGGCTCCGGCGTGAAGTACCCAACTTCCAACGCATCGATCTGCTGGCCGGCCGACATGAGATGAAGCGAACGCCCGCCCTCCACCGCGCCGTCAATGATCCGCACATAGGCGATGACGCCCTTGTAGGCATCGTACTTGGAGTCGAAGATGAGGGCGCGCAGGGGGGCGGGCTCGTCGCCCTTGGGGGCCGGTACGCGCTCGACCACGGCCTCCAGCACCTCGCGGGTCCCTGTGCCCTCCTTCGCCGACGCGAGCAGTACCTCGTCGCGCCCGAACCCGATCATTTCGCACACCTGGCGCGCCACCGCCTCCGGATCTGCTCCCGGCAGGTCGATCTTGTTTACTACAGGGATGATCGTGAGGTTGTGGTCGAGCGCGACATGGAGGTTGGCGATCGTCTGAGCCTGGATTCCTTGCGTCGCGTCGACGACGAGGATGGCGCCCTCGCAGGCGGCCAGCGCCCGCGACACTTCGTACGAGAAGTCCACGTGGCCGGGAGTATCGATCAGGTTCAGCTCG
>JADFNZ010000061.1 GCA_022563135.1 Chloroflexota bacterium
GAAGTGCGGCTACTGCACCTTCGCCCGCGGGCCGAAGGACCCTATCGCCCACACCCTGTCGCCCGATGAGGTGCTGGCGGTGGCGGAGGCGGGCCGGCGGCGCGGCTGCAAGGAGGCGCTCTTCTCGCTGGGCGAGGCGCCGGAGGAGATCTACGATTTCGTGCGCGAGGATCTGCGCCGCTTCGGCCACGAGACGACGATCTCCTACCTGCGCGAGATGTGCCAGCTCGTCCTGAGCGAGACCGGCCTCCTCCCGCACGCCAACCCCGGCATCATGACGCGCGAGGAGATCGCGTCGTTGCGGGAGTGCAACGTCACGATGGGGCTGATGCTGGAGACGACCTCCGGCCGGCTGCACGAGAAGGGCGAGGCCCACTTCAACTGCCCCGGCAAGATCCCGGAGCTGCGCCTCCAGACGATGCGCGACGCCGGTGAACAGGGCATCGCGTTTACGACCGGCATCCTGATCGGCATCGGCGAGACGTGGGCGGAGCGGGTCGACTCGCTCTTCGCGATCCGAGAGGCACAGGAGGAGTGGGGCAACATCCAGGAGGTGATCGTCCAGAACTTCCGCGTCAAGGACGACATCCCCATGCGCCACAAGGACGAGCCGAGCGTTTACGAAATGCTGCGCACCATCGCGACAGCGCGGCTGATCCTGGGGCCGGGGATGAACCTCCAGGCGCCGCCGAACCTGACGCCGGACGCCTACGGCATCTACCTGATGGCTGGCATCAACGACTGGGGCGGCGTTTCGCCGATCACGAAGGACTACATCAGCCCCGAAGCGCCCTGGCCGAAGATCGTGGAGCTGCAGGAGGTGACCCATGAGGCCGGCTTCCAGCTCCGCGAGCGGCTGGCGATCTATCCGGAGTTCGCGAGCCAGGACCGCTTCGTGCGGGAGTCCTGCGGCCCGAGCATCGCACGCTGGACGGACGAATCCGGCCTCGTGCGAGGAGAGGAGCAACAATCATGACCAACAAGAACGGCGCCAGACCCGCCACCGTCGATATTCGCACGCTGGAGGCGCTGCTCGGGAAGCTCACCCCCGCCGTCGCTTCGGCGATCGACCGCGCGCTCGCCGGGCAGGACCTCTCGATCGGCGACGCCGTGACGCTCTTCGACTGCACGGACCGGGATATGCAGGCGCTCCTCCTCGCCGCCGACTACCTGCGCCGCGAGCAGGCCGGGGATATCGTCGCCTACGTCGTCAACCGCAACATCAACTTCACCAACGTCTGCATCAAGAGCTGTGGCTTCTGCGCCTTTAGCCGCGACCACCGCACGGACGAAGGCTACCTGCTGCCGACCGAGGAGATCGTGCGGCGGGCGAAGGAGGCGTGGGAGCTGGGCGCGACGGAGGTCTGCATCCAGGCCGGCCTGCCGCCTAAGATGGAAGGCGACCTCTACGAGAAGCTCTGTCGCGCGCTCAAGGCGGAGCTGCCCGAGTTGCACATCCACGGCTTCTCGCCGGAGGAGGTGCTCTACGGCGCGATCCGCTCGCGCTGCGAGATCCCGGAGTTCCTGCGCCGGCTAAAGGACGCCGGCGTCGATAGCCTGCCGGGCACCTCCGCCGAGATCCTCGTGCAGGAGGTGCGCGACCGCATCTCGCCGGGGCGGATCACCGTCGACCAGTGGGTCGAGGTGATCACCTCCGCGCACGAGCTCGGCATCCCGACGACCTCGACGATCATGTACGGCCACCTCGAGACCTCGGAGCACAAGGCGCGTCACCTGGCGCTCCTGCGCGACGTGCAGCGGCGCACGGGCGGCATCACGGAGTTCGTCCCGCTCAGCTTCATCCACAGCGAGGCGCCGATGTACCAGAAGGGGCTCATCGAGGGCATCCGCGAAAGCGCGACTGGGCCGGAGGTGTTGAAGATGTACGCCGTGTCGCGGCTCATGCTGGGGCGCGACATCCAGAACATCCAGGTCTCCTGGGTGAAGGAGGGGCCGCGCCTGGCGCAGCTCCTGCTCAACGCCGGCGCGAACGACTTCGGCGGGACGCTGATCAACGAGAGCATTTCGACCGCCGCCGGGGCGCAGTACGGCCAGCTCGTGCGGCCCGCGCAGTTCCGCACGATGATCCGCGAGATGGGCCGCCTGCCGGCGGAGCGGACGACCACCTACGCGATCCGCCGCGTCTTCCGCGACCCGGCCGGCGACCCGGTGGAACCGCTCGACACCGTGGAGTACGACGAGAAGCGCTTCGGCACCTACGATGTGCTGATCCACCTAGACGAGCACCGCTTTAGGGACACGTTTGTCGGCGTGGGCGGCCAGTCGAAGAGAGACTAACGCCGCCGCGCCGCGAGCAGCAGGCCGCCTCCCGATAGGAGCGCGTTTCCTGTGACGAGCGCGGCGGAAGGACCGGCCACGCGGGTTCGCCGGCCTGCGAAGGCCGGATCCGGCCGTCGGTGCCGTCGTCGCAGGCAGCGCCTCCCGAAGATCTTCCCGTTGTGGATGACGGTCGTGACGTTCGCCATATCGGCGATGTCGCTCAGGTGATCGCCATGTCAACTTGCGCAGCGCGCTAGCCGACCAGCTTGAGATAGAGCGCCTCGGTTTCGCTTGACGGGTCGGTGCCAAGCTCATCCACGAGCAGATGGCGGAGATGGTGAAGCTCTTCACCGCCTCCGCGGGATTACCGGCGCTGACGTGCGCCTGCATCAGCAGGCGGTGGCTGCTCTCCCTGAGTGGATCGACGGTGAGCGCCTCGGAGGCCGTCTCCACAGCCAGCGCGGGCTCGTCGTTGTGGAGCCATATCCTGGAGAGGCACTCAAGGGCCCGCACACGCAGTCTCTCGAGCCTCTCCCGCTCCAGCGACACCCAGCCGCCGTCGACGCCGGAGAGAAATGGACGCCAGCTGATTGCGAGCGCTACCGTGGCCGGACCGAAGGCGCTGCGCGGGTCGTCCGCGCGCATTGCCGCCTCAGCCGTGTCGAGGGCGCTCGTCGCGGCCTCCACGTCTACCCACGTATCCGACGGGAGGAAGAGGCGGTACTGGCCGAAGCCCCGCGAGATCGAGATCGACGAGACCTTGAGCTCCTCGCGGGCGAGGAGGGAGCGCAACCGGCTCACGATTGCGCTCAGTGCTGCCGGCCACGCAGGTGGCATGTCGCCAGGCCAGACGACTTCGGCGAGCTCCGCGCGGGTGACAGGCCGTCCGCGCTCGCACACTAAGTAGGCGAAGGCGACCCGCTCCTGACGGCCGCGGAACTCCCGCTCATGGACGACGAGCTCGCCGCTGAGCTCCAGGCCGACCCGCCCGGTGAGGTAGATGCGGACCTGCATGCTCCAAAGATACACCAAGAGATCGCCAAGCGACCTACGAAGACGGCCTGCTATCGTAGTGCTGGAAAGGAGGGTGAACGATGGCAAAGAAGGTAGTGAAGTGTCCGTGCGGTTGGACGACCAGCGCCGAGAGCGACGATGAGTTGGTCAAAGTGGTCCAGCAGCACGGGAAAGACACCCACGACCAGGCCGTGTCGCGGGACGAAGTGCTGGCTATGGCGCAGCCTGAGTAGGTAGTGCTGGCATAGGCTTGTAGAAGTGAGCCGGGCCACCGTCAGGTGGCCCGGCTTGTTTCTCCGCTTGAGGAGCGAAGGTGAGCGCTCAGCGCTTCCCCGCCCGATGCCTCGCCGCTCAGTCGGCGGTGTGGACGACCGTCCCGTCCGGGTTCGCCACGTCGATCACTTGGAATTCCTCACACGACACTGCTCGGACGTAGGTCTCAGCCCCTAGCTCAGCCTCGATTGTAGAACAGACAACGACATCTGCCGAAAGTGTAGCCCTGCCGATGGGCGGGAAGATCTCCAGGATGACGAACTCGAGGTCCGCGTCGAACTCGCGCAAGAACGCCCCGACCTCGTCGATGTTGTCCTGCGTCACCAATTCGTTGAAGTTCACCGTCACGTCGATCAGGGTCGGGTCGCCGCCGAGGCGGTCCAGGTCTTCCGCGTCGCAGGCGTTGATGTTGTGGACGAGGTTGCACTCGTTCGGGTCGATCCCGTCGTCGGAATGGATCGGTGCGCCGTCTGAGGGCGGCTCGCCATCGCCATCGCCCGTCACCGCGAGGACGCCGCCTGCGGTGGCCGCGAGAACCAGGACGATAACAATGAGTGGTATCAGGGCATTTTTCATGATTCGGTTACTCCTCCGTCTCTCCTAGCTGGTGATGTCTGTAGGACGACGGAGGGGAGGACTTTGTTCCCGTCGCTAGCGCCGCGCCAAGAAGAGCCCGCCGCCCGCGAGGAGCAGGGCCGAGCTACGGCGCAGGTTCGGCGAGCCTGACCACGATCGCGATGCCGCCCGTCTCCCGGCCGATCGTCACGGAGACGCGGAGCGCCAGCATCGCGGCGACCTCGTCGCTCTGGCCGACGAGGATCGCCTCAAAGGGCAGCGTTGACTCTACCGGCGTCCCGAAGGGGACGAGGAAGTAGTCGCCGGCCGCGAGGCCCCCGACCGCGAACGTGCCGTCGCTGCCTGTCGAGAGGAGCTGGGCGCTGGCAGAGAGGTCGATGGGCGGAGTGGTCTGCGCAGGGACGAGCCAGAAGGTATGCGCCCCGGCTTCGCCGTCGGGGCCCTCGAACGCGATACTGCCTGCGATGCTGCCGCTGTTGACCGGCGTGGGCGTCTGCGGGGCGGGCGTGGCTGTAGGCGAGGACGCCGGTGTGGTTTCCGGCGGCACGCCCGATCCGCAGGCGACCTTTGACGCGTCCGCCACTTGCTCCGGCGAAGTGTCGCCGTCCACGTCAAAGGGCATCGTCTTCACTTCGATCACGTTGCTTTGCACGTCACTGTACGACGCGCCGAAGGTGCTGCTGCCGCGGTTCGCCATGAGCACGAGGTGGTAGCTGCCTTCGATTGCGCAGCGAACGTCGAACGTGATGAACGTCGCCTTCGCCTCACGGTCGACAGCGAACGGGGTGACCGGGGCCGGGCCGGCCGCGCTCACGACGGAGTGTGCGACGCCGCCCCGTGCGGTAGTGAGGCGCTCGCAGGTGGCCGGCGGCGCCCCGCCTCGTCTCAGAACGAAGACCTCATCTGCGCAGCTCGCCCGCGGCAGCCAGGTGAGTCCCGCCGGCAGTAGCACCTCTGTGGTGAACGCGGAGATGTCCACATTCGGAGTATCGCGGGCGTAGATATAGACGGTGAAGGTCTCTCCCAGAGGGACAGTGCGCCTAGAGTCGACGCTCATGCCTGGGCTGGCTGAGCGCTGGAGAGGCGCGGCCTGAGCGAGAGCGATGGCCTGAAGGTCCGGCGGCGTCGCTGTGGGCGCAGGCGGGGCGAGCGGCGTTGGCGTGGCGGTCGTTTCGAGGGCGACGGCGGCGCTCGGGCCTCCCGGCAGGCTCAGCTCGCTCTCCAGGGTCCCGTGCGTTCGGATCAGCCCCCAGACGAGCAGGCCCAGTCCGGCCGCGGCCACCGCCACCATCATAGCCGCGGCCGGTGTCGCCAGCCGCATGAAGTTGACTTTACGTAGGAGCAGGCCCAGTGGCGCGAGCGCCGCCAGCGGCCAGGCGCGCTGTCCGCGCTGCCAGACGGCGGCCTCCTCCCGGTTCGTTACGCCCAGCTTGCCCAGGATCTCGGAGACGTGGTACTTCACGCCTTCACGGCCGATGCCAAGCCGCTGCGCGATCTCCGGGTTGCTGAGCCCTCGGCGCAGCTGCGCCAGCACTTCCCATTCGCGGGGAGTGAGGATGTCGGGATGACGCGGCCGCCCTCTTCTGCCCATCGTGGGAGCAAGGATACAGGATGGGGCTGCGAATTACACTCCCCAGGTAGGGTATTTCCTGAGATGTTTTTCCGAACGAAGGTTCGCGTTCTCGCGCCCGAACTCAAGCTTGGTCAGGTTGAAGCCTGACCAAGCTGGCATTCGCCGGGCCTGCGATCCGAAGAGCGGCCATGCCGGCACCTCCGTGTGATCGAGCATCCGGACGCAACCGTGTGTATCGTTCATTGTAGGGCCATGGAGTTTAGCTACAACGCGCTGCAGCTCGTTCGCGAGTTCGTCTCGCGGCAGGACTACATCGCGGTCTACACCGGCCTCGTCGGGCTCTGGCTTCTCTGGCTCGCCTACCGCGGCACGCAGTTCGGCAGCACCAAAGGGTTCGGGTGGCGGGCGCCCGACGCGTACGGCGCGGCGGCCGTCGAGGTCGGCCGGGCGTGGCTGGCGATCGGGAGTGCGCTGATCGCCGCCGGGATCGGCCTCTGGGTCACGTCGTAGCTGCGGGTAGCGCGGATCACGTTGTCGGGGGTGCGTAAGCGGTACGTTGGGAAGATGACAGTTCGGCGCGCCTTGGACGTTTCGATCGGTACGCTGGCGAGCCTGGCGCCGGTGCTGCTGGTGATCGGCGCAGTTGTCCTCGTGGTGTTCTTCGTCGGCCAGCGCTTCCGGTTCTTCGGGCGCGACATCTCGCTCGCGCCCACCTCGCTCGCGAACGTGGAGGCCGGAGTGCCGCGGGACGTCTCGCTCTACACGCTGCTGCCGAAAGACGCGATCCGGTCGATCGACGATCCGCAGTTCGTCTCGGCGCAAGAGGCGGCGTCAGCTATGGCCGACCAGGAGTTCGTCATCGGCCTCGCGATCGAAGGTGACGTGCGGGCCTATCCGATCAACGTGCTCAGCCGGCACGAGATCGTGAACGACGTGGTGGGCGGCGTGCCGGTCGCCGTCACCTACTGCCCGCTCTGCTTCACCGGCATCGTCTACGACCGGCGGGTGGACGGAGAAACGCTGGAGTTCGGCGTCTCCGGCAAGCTGGTGATGAACGACCTCGTGATGTTCGACCGCCAGACGGACAGCCTCTGGCAACAGATCCTCGGCGAAGGCATCGACGGCCACTACAAGGGGACGCGGCTCACCGCGGTCTCCGCGACGCAGACGACGTGGGCGCGGTGGCGCGACGCCCACCCCGAGACGCTGGTGCTGGACAAGAACGGCAGCTACCAGAGCGACAGCTACGCCGGCTACTACAGGAGCGGCGACCAGGGCGTGCTCGGCGGCTTCCGCTCGGACGACCGGCTGCCCGCGAAGGCGTTCGTCTTGGGCATCATCGTCGACGACCGGCCCAAGGCCTATCCGTTCGAGACGCTGGCCGCGGCGCCGGTCGTGAACGACTCTCTCGGCGATCGCGCGCTTGTGGTCGTCTACGACGACCGGAGCGGCACGGCGGTCACGTTCGATCGCGAGGTGGACGGACGGCCGCTCACCTTCGAGCTTGAGCGCGCGCTGCCGAGCGACGTGCTGCTGCGCGACCTTGAGACGGGCAGCCTCTGGTCGGGCCTCTCAGGCGAGGCGCTGGACGGCCCGCTGGCCGGCACGATGCTCTTCCAGGTGCCGTCGTTCTACTCGTTCTGGTTCGCCTGGGCGGACTTCTACGTCAACACCGATCTCTATGAGGACGGCGCGGGCTAGCGGATGAGCGCTCGCCGCTGGGCGACGCTCGCCTTCGCCGTGGGCGTGGTGATCGTCGTAGCCTGCGGCGGCGGAGGGCCTTCGCTCGACCCGGGGCGGGGACTGCTCGGTGGGACGGACACGGACAAGAAGAGCGTCAACCTCTTCGACATCCACTTCGATACCTTCGACGGCCGTTCGGTGCCGCTCTCTGAGATCACCGAGGCGGAAATCGTCGCCCTGCGCGACCGTATCCCGCCGATCGATGCGCCGCTCTACGAGCCGGCCGCCGCAGGCGACTGGCTCGCGCCGGACGACCTGGTCCTGGGCTACGTGGCGGACGATGGACAAGCGTACGCCTACCCGACGAAGATCATGAACTTCCACGAGATCGTGAACGATGAGCTGGCGGGCCGGCCGGTGCTCGTCTCCTACTGCCCGCTCTGCCGCAGCGGCGTCGTCTACGACCGGCACCTGGACGGACAGCTCCTCACCTTCGGCAACACCAGCGCGCTCTTCCAGTCCGACCTCGTCATGTACGACCGCGAGACGATCTCGTTCTGGTTTCAGGTCGGCGGCGAGGCGATCGTCGGCGAGCTGACCGGCGCGCGGCTGACCGCGCTCCCTTCGATCACGACAGGCTGGCAGGCCTGGCGGGAACTCCATCCGGAGACGCTCGTCCTCTCCCGCGAGACGGGCTTCGTGCGCAACTACGACCGCGACCCGTTCATCGGCCTGGAGGACACGATCAACCAGGGCATCTTCCCGTTCCCGGTCACGGACGCGGCCCTTGACGACCAGCTTGAGCCGGCCGCGCTCGTGCTGGGCGTGGAGCTGGGCGACGAGGCGCGCGCGTACTCGCTTGAGGAGCCTGAAGATGCCGTGATCGAGGACGAGCTGGACGGCGAGGCGATCGTCGTGTTCCGTCGCGCCGAGGGCCCGGTGGCGGTTGCCTTCCGCCCGGAGGCGGGCGGCCAAGAGCTGAGCTTCGAGCTGCGCGACGGGCGCTTCGTGGACCGCGAGACGGAGAGCGAGTGGTCGCTCACGGGCGAGGCGATCGCCGGCCCGCTCGCGGGCGAACGGCTTCTGCCGCTGCCTGCCCGCACGACGTTCTGGTTCGCCTACGTGGCCGCCTTCCCGGACGCGACGGTCTACCGGCCGTAGGCTCAGCGCCGATCAGGCCTTGTATAGTTGCAGGCCCTCGACGCGCCGGAAATCGCTGACGTTGCGTGTAACGAGGGTGAGATCGAATCGGAGCGCGTTGGCGGCGATCAGGAGGTCGAAGTTCGATGAAGAGGCCTTTCGCCCGGAGCTGCGACCGGCGCTCCCCAAAGATGCGGGCGACGCCACGATCAACAGCCAGCAGAGCGACCCCTGAGAGGAAGTCCTCCAGCGTCTCCACGTGCTCTGCTCGACCCGGCGATAGGACGATGCCTTCGTAGAACTCGGCGTAGGTAATGACCGAAATGGCGAGCCCCGCCGGAATGAGCTGAGCAATGAACTGCACGGCTTCTTCACGGCCGTGAAGGTAGTCGATCAGCCAATCAGTATCGAGAATATAGGTCAAAGCTCGACTGGCGAACGGGTGAAGACGCGCCCCTCGCGAAGGCGCTTCTTGAATGCTTCGGGGTCTATGTCCTTCCAGCCTCCGGCCGCCTGCTTGAGCCGCTCAATACCCTCCGGAGTCTGCTTCGACAACACTCCTGGCAGCAGTTTCTCTTCAGCACTGGCCTCCCTTAGGCGCCGGTACTCCTCGTAGTCGGAGACGTCGATCAGGGCGGCGGTGGGTATGCCGCCCTTCTCGATGACGATGTGCTCCCCCTTGCGGACGCGACGCAGCATCTCGCCAAGATGGACGCGCGCCTCAGAGGCGGGGACCGTGCTTACCTTGTTATCCATCGATCTTAAACAGGTTTAATCAA
>JADFNZ010000062.1 GCA_022563135.1 Chloroflexota bacterium
CCGATCCCGTGGAGCTCGGCAAGCACTGCATGGCGAACAACGACGCTGAGTTCGCGGGCAAGGTGGAGCAGGGCGACTTCATCGTCGCCGGCGTGAACTTCGGCTGCGGCTCATCGCGGGAGCACGCGCCGATCAGCATCCTCGGCGCCGGCGTGAGCTGCGTCATCGCCAAGAGCTTCGCGCGCATCTTCTTCCGCAACGCGATCAACCTCGGCCTGCCCGTGCTCGAGAGCCCGGAGGCGGTCGAGGCGATCGCGGCGGGCGACGAGCTGGAGGTCGACCTCTCGAAGGGGACGATACGCAACCTAACGACGGAGCAGCTCTTCGAGGCGAAGCCGTTTGAGCCGTTCATGATGGAGATCATCGAGGCCGGCGGGCTCGTCGAGTACACGAAGCGCCGCCTCGCGGCGCAGAAGGGGTAGCGCGATGTCCGAGGAGCGACCGAAGGTTAGGCCCAGCTTCAGCGCGGTGCGCGCGAACTGGCGCAGCTCCGACCTGCCGTTCTTCGGTAAGATTGGGGCCGCGTTCCGGAACAGCCTGACCAAGATCCGCAAGCGTGACAACTGCTGCGGCAACTACGGCGAACCCGGCTGCTGAGCGACCGAACCACCGGAGCCCGGTTCGGGCTCCAGCGAAGAAGCAGAGGACTAGCGCGCTCTAGCTCTTAGCGTCAGACTCCTCGCCGACGATCTCCACAAACCGCGGATCGTCGCGGATGTTGTCGAAGTCCGGCTCCGTGCGTGCCACGGCCCGCCAATAGGTGTCTGCTTTCACTGAGCGGCGCAGATCTACCAGCGCCTGTTCACCATTTGCGAAGACTGCAAGCATACGCGCGCGATGGTAATAGTCAGAATCATCTTGTTGTTCTCGTTTTAGGGCGCGCTCGTATACGGCGCGGGCGTCTTCCTCTCGTGCTGCATGAGCGAGCGATACCGCCAGGCTGTAGACGGCTTGGTGGTCCGGCTGCAGGGACAGCGCCTTCTCATAGGCCTCCACTGCCTCATCGAAGTGCCGTAGGCGGTCGAGGCCTCGCCCCCGGCGGTGGTGGTTATCTGCGCTGTTCGGCTCAAGCTCGGCTGCGCGCTCGAATGCCTGGAGCGCCTCCTTGTGCCGGCCCAGGTGCGTCAGCGATTCGGCCCGGTTCGCATGCGCCGTAGCGTAGCCGGGCCTCAGCTCGATTGCGCGATCGAAGGCTTCTACAGCCTCCTTGTACCGGCCTAAACCGTCTAGTGTGAATCCACGGTAGTTAAGCGCCGCTGCGTCGCCCGGGGCCAGCATGATCGAGCGGTCAAGCGCCTCCAGGGCCTCCTCGAACCGGCCAAGGCGACTTAGCGCGGCTCCCTTATGAAATTGAATTATCGCGCTGTTAGGCTCCATCCTCAGCGCATCATCGTACGCCTGAAGCGCCTGCTTATAGTCACCGGCGAAGTAGTAGGCATCACCGCGCTTGTTGATCTCTTCCGCGGTCTCCTTACCTGGGGCAGTCTCCTCGAGCCGCTCCAGACGCGTCAAGAGCTCCTTCAGGTCTTCCCGTTGCTCACTCGAGACCTCTTTTGCAACCGTGAGTGGTCCCACTGGCACCGCATCCTCCAACCGCCCTCTTAGGAAGTCTACATACTCTGGGTTTTCTCTCAGGCTGGGATCGATTACTTCCGGAAACTTTACCGCTCTATCTAGCAGATCAAGATATTCATCTTGCGCTGCTCGAAGCCTCGCCGCTAGTTCCGCCTGGCTCTCCTCATTCCGCTCTCGCCCAAGCGCCGTCAGCGCCTCCTCCAACCGGCCGAGCCGGCTTAACGCGGCGCCCCTATTAAGATGACTTCTGGCGCTGTCAGGCTCCAAGCTCAGCGCTTCATCGTACGCCTGAAGCGCCTGCTCGTACTCACCTGCGAAGAAGTAGCCATCACCTCGGCTGTTGATCTCTTCCGCCGTCTCTCCGCCCGGAGCAATCTCCTCTAGCCGCCTCAAACGTTTCAGGATCTCCAGCACTCGCGCCCGCTCTTCGCTGGTGGCCTCCTTCGCCTCGATGATCGGCCCCTCTGGAACCGAATCCTTCAACTCGCCCTTGAGGAGTTCCAAAAATCTGGGATTCGTCAGTAGGCTTGGATCGAAGGTTTCGGGTCTACTTACGGCTCTATCCAAGAGACCCAGGTACGCATCTTCGGCATCTCGGAATCGTGTGCTTAGGAGGTCCTTACGGTCCCCATCCTCCTCACGGCCTAAGGCCTCATGAGTGGCTCGCGTGCGTGTCTCGTATAAGTTGTGATGAACGGCCCAGAGGTCTTTTTGCTCCACGCGCTCAGCCTTGCGCAGATCCGCAATCTCCGTCTGCAGCGCCACTTGCCCTTTATGCACTTCCTCCCGGTCTTGTTGCATTTGATCAAGCAGCCTTCGTACGGCGACGATTACCGTACCGATTACGGTCAGAACGCTGACCACAGCGCCTGCGATAGCGATCGTTGTATCCATGAGAACCAGCCTCCGTCCGCCTCAGTCGAAGAATTTGTGCGCCTAGTATACATCAGCCTGCGTACCTTAGGGCCTCCCCTACTGCCTACGCTGCAACCGATGTGCTATCGTGAATTTCAGATGAACGTACGCTCGTCCTTCGCGGCGATCCGAATGGAGATATGCTCAAGCCCCCGGCTCCGCCGGGGGCGGGCGATTGGCGTCGCCTCCACGCCCATCGCCTAACACGCGCGGCCCAAACTGCGGCCGCACTACCCCACGGAGGTAACCCACGCCATGCAGGTGCAGCTCTACGACACCACCCTCAGGGACGGCGCCCAGATGGAGGGCATCTCGCTCTCGGTCGAGGACAAGCTGAAGATCACGGCCAAGCTCGACGAGTTGGGCATCCACTACATCGAAGGCGGCTGGCCCGGCTCCAATCCGAAGGACGTCGAGTTCTTCGAGCGGGCGCGGTCGCTCACCCTCAAGCACGCGAAGCTGGCCGCGTTCGGCAGCACCCGTCGCGCGGGCGGCAGCTTGAAGGACGACGCGAACCTGCGCGCGCTGCTCGATGCGCAGACGCCCGTCGTCACGATCGTCGGCAAGGCGAGCGACGTGCACGTGCGCGACATCCTGGGCACGACGACCGAGGAGAACCTGGCGATGATCGCCGACTCCATCCGCTTCCTCAAGGAGCACGACCGCGAGGTCTACTTCGACGCCGAGCACTTCTTCGACGGCTACTTCTCGGACGAGGACTACGCGCTCCAGTGCCTCAGGGCCGCAGCCAACGCCGGGGCGGACGGCGTGGTGCTCTGCGACACAAACGGCGGCACGATCACCTCGACGCTGATCGAGGCGGTGCGGGCGGCGCGCGCCGCAGTCTCCACGCTCGTGGGCATCCACACGCACAACGACGCCGGACTCGCCATCGCGAACTCGCTCGTCGCCGTGCAGGAAGGCGCGTCGCAGGTGCAGGGCTGCATCAACGGCTACGGCGACAAGTGCGGTAACGCGGACCTGGTCAGCGTCATCGCCAACCTGAAGCTGAAGATGGGCATCGACGTGGTGACGGACGAGCAGCTCGCCCACCTCACCGAAGCTTCGCATTATGTTAATGAGATCGTGAACTTCGTCCCCAACCCCTACCAGCCGTACGTCGGCACGAGCGCCTTTGCCCACAAGGCCGGCCTCCACACAGACGGCGTGGTCAAGGACGCTTCGTCCTACCAGCACATAGCGCCGGACGTTGTCGGCAACGAGCGGCGGATGCTCATCTCGGAGCTCGGTGGCAGCCGCGGCCTGCTGGAGAAGGTGCGCGACGCCGGCATCGACGTCGAGATGGACCGCGACGGCGCTCGACGCCTGCTGGAGACGATCAAGGAGCAGGAGAGCCACGGCTACCAGTACGAAGGGGCGGAGGCCTCGTTCGAGCTGCTCGTGCGCCGCTCCGTGGCCGGCTACCAGCCACCGTTCGAGCTGGACGACTTTTGGATCGTCGAGCGGCGGGCGACTCGCCCCGGGGACCACGGCCGCGAGATGCAGGCCGAGGCGATGGTCAAGATCCGCGTTGGCGACGAGATGTTCCAGACGGCGGCCGACGGCAACGGGCCGGTCAGCGCGCTGGACGCCGCTGTTCGAAAGGCGCTGATCACGTCGTACCCCACCCTCGCCGCCGTCAAGCTGGTCGACTACAAGGTGCGCATCATCGACTCCGCGGCCGGCGCCGGCGCCTCCGTGCGCGTCCTCATCGAGTCGACCGACGGCGACCACCGCTGGCGCACCGTCGGCGCCTCGACGGACATCATCGAGGCCTCGTGGCTCGCCCTGAACGACGCGCTGGAGTACTGGCTGCTGAAGCGCAAGGTGGGGTGAGATGTCCGCGCTGGAGCAGATCCGGGCGCTCTTCGAGTACAACGAGTGGGCGAACAAGCACCTCCTAGAGACGGCGTCCGCCCTGAGCGAAGATGAGCTGGTGCGAGACCTGGGAGCGAGCTTCGGCGGCGTGAAGGAGAACCTGCAGCACACGCTAGCCGCGCAGGTGCTCTGGCTGGCCCGCTGGGCGAAGCATAAGCCCGCGGGGCTCTTGGCGCCGGACAAGAGTCAGACGCTGCCGGCTATGCGAGACAGCTACGGCGCTTCGCACGACGGCCTGCGGCAGTTTGTGGAAGCGCTGACTGAGACAGACCTCGCGGGCACGATCTCTTATGTCGACACTCGCGGCGCCGAGCAGGAGCGGGTGCTCTGGCAGGTTATGCTCCACGTCGTGAACCATGGCACCCATCACCGGGCGGAGACGGCGCTGCTCCTCACGTTGCTCGGTCACGCACCGCGCGAGCTCGACTACGTGTTCTTCGAGCTAGAGCGGGCGTAGCACAGCCGAGGCACGGTAGCGATGGATGTCGCCTTCCGCCCGATGACGCGGGCCTATGCTATCGAGATTGCGAAGTGGCGGTACGAGGAGCCCTACGCGCTCAACGACCCGGATTCGGACGGCATCCCGGCTATGCTCGATCCCGCGAACGCGTACCATGCGATGTTCTCCGACGGGGGCGATCTGATCGGGTTCTGTTGCTTCGGTCGAGACGCGCAGGTACCCGGCGGCGACTATCCGGAGAGCGAAGAGACGCTCGACATTGGCGCCGGAATGTGGCCGGAGCTCACCGGCAAGGGTGGGGGCAACGATTTTGTCGCCTCGATCCTGGAGTTCGCCTGCGAGGAGTTCTCTCCGGCTGCCTTTCGTGTCACCATCGCGACGGTCAATGAGCGCGCGCTGCGCGTCTGGGAGAAGGCTGGCTTCGGGCGAACGCAGACGTTCCAGGGCCAGACGAAGCGGGGCCAGCACGAGTTCGCGCAGTTGATCAGGCGGGCAGATGCTGAAATAGCGTCGGCGAGGAGCCCGGGCGACTAAGCGCCGTCGGTGGCGCGCGCAGCGCCGCTCACAGGCAGCAGCACGACGAACTCCGTCCCGGTTTGTTCATCGCTGGTGGCTTGTATCTCGCCATCGTGTGCATGGATCACTTCGCTTGCGATCGCGAGGCCCAGCCCGGCCCCGCCGGAGCTCCTGCTGCGTTGCCGGTCGACCTGGTAGAAGCGCTCGAAGAGACGCGGCAGCTCTTCGGATGGCACGAAGGAGCCCGTGTTGCGCACGGCCACCCGGACGAGGCCGTTCGCCGCCTCCGCGCGCACGGTGATCGTCCCATCCTCGGGCGTATGGCGGACCGCGTTATCGATCAGGTTCGTAAACGCCTGCTCCAGGCGCCGCTCGTCTCCCCGCATCGGCGGCAACGCGGGCAGGTCGAGCTTCAGCGTCGCGCGGGACTCCCGGAGTTGCCAGTCGAAGCGTTGCGCACAGGTGCGCAGCAGCCGGCTCAGATCGACCGGCCCCTCCTGCATCGACGCGTGGCCGGACTCCAGCCGCGAGAGGTCGATCAGGTCCTCGATCAGCCGCCGCATTCGCTGCGTCTCCTCGTTGATGATGCGGCCGGCCTCCTTGTATTCGTCCAGTGACGAGATTGCGCCCTCCTCCATCGCCTGGGAGAAGCCCTGGATCGACGTCAGGGGCGTCTTCAGCTCATGCGAGACGTTGGCGAGCAGATCGCGCATCATCCGATGCGAACGGCTCACCTGGCGCGTCATGTCGTTGAAGGCCTGCGCCAGCCTGCCCACCTCATCATCGCCGCGCAGGTCCAGCTCCTGCTCGTAGTGGCCCCGCGCCATCTCCTGTGCGGCCTGCGTGATGCGGGCGAGCGGGCGCGAGATAGAGCGGGCGATAACCACCGCCACCAGGACGGACGCCAGCAGGGCGATGCCGCCGGCGATCGCCAGTTGGGGGAAGACGTCCCACCACGCCGCGGCGATCTGCGCCGCGGGCACCACCACGAGAGGCCGCTCCGCGGGCGCCGGCACAATCCGCTCCACCTCGGTCTCAGCGAGCAGCGCGCTCACCTGCTCCTCCAGCACGGCGCGGGGGATGATTGACGTGTCGGCGCTGTATATGACGGCGGTGAGTTCCAAGAGCCGGTTGGTGGAGAGATGCAGGCTCTCCTGTGCCGGCGCGAAGAGGATCAACTCTTCGCCACCCGCGTCATAGCTCACCGTGCGGAACTCCGCGCTGCCTCGCCGGGTGACCTCCACGTCCAGATGGCGAAAGTCATCCACCATATGCCCGGTGAGCCTCGACTCCGTGTCGAAGACGACGCGCCCTTCTTCGTTCACCAGGAGGGCACGCACGTCGAAGCTCGCGGCGTAGCCCCTGAGCACGGCCTGTATCTCCGCCGGATCGACGCCCCGCTGCTCCAGCAGCGCCACGGCGAGCGTGAGGGGTTCGGCCAAGCGGCCCACCCGCTCCTCCGCCGCGTCGCGCTGCTGATCGCGGAGCAGGAACAGCGTTCCAGCGCCCGAAAGCCCGAGCGAGAGGAGGATCACGAACGCGAACGCGATGAGGAGCCGCGAGCTAAGATTTCGACGCATCCCGCTTCACCACCAGCTTGTACCCCACTCCCCACACCGTCTGGATCTTGACGCCGTCCGCCCGCGACAGCTTCTCCCTGAGCCACGCCACATGCACGTCGATCGTACGTGTATCGCCGTAGTAGTCTTCGCCCCAGACGAGCTGGAGCAGCCGTTCCCTATCCAGCACTATGCCCGGATGGCGGAGAAACGCCGCCAGTAGATCGAACTCCTTCGCGCGCAGGGTGATGGCTTCGTCCTGCACCGTCACCTCGCGGCTTGCGGTGTCCAGGCGCAGGCCGTTCGCCTCCATCACCTGGCGGGGCGGCGCCTCTTGCCTCGCCCGCCGGAGCACGGCCTTCACCCGCGCGACCAGCTCGCGAGGATTGAACGGCTTGGTGACGTAGTCGTCTGCGCCGAGCTCCAGACCAACGATACGGTCGACATCATCTCCACGCGCGGTGAGGATGATGATGGGAACATTGCTGGTCTTGCGCAGCTCTCTGCAGACCGCCAGGCCATCGGGCTCCGGCATCATGAGATCGAGCACGATCAGGTCCGGCCTGAGGCTCTTCGCCTTCTCCAATGCCTGCGCGCCGTCATAGGCCACCTCTACCTGAAATCCCTCTTTGCTCAGGTAGAGCCGCGCCAACTGGACGATGTTCTTCTCGTCATCGACGACGAGGATGGTACCGGCCATGAGCCGCCCACCTCCTGGGCCCCCTTATTGGAACCGCTCTTAACTATAACGCGGCGGGCGGCCGGACGGCACACTTGTGATGGGAGGAACAGGCCGCACGGCCTCGACTGGATTCAGAGAACAGAGGGTCAGCAACCAGACTCTGACTTAGGGGACAAGTATCTGCTCAGGGCCTTCCCGCGGGGAATAGGGAAGTGTATCTTCCAAACGACACTGCGCTCCGTTCACGATTTCGATCCTTAATCCCCCGGCAGCGACGAGATGGGTACCATCAGCCGTCATGCCGAGCACTTGAATGCTCTCCTCAAGCTCCACCTGGCCGACAAGGGAGAGATCGCTGGGCCGAATACACCACAGGGCTGAGTGTCCGTCCGTAAGGAAAATTCGTTTCCCATCAGGCGATATGACGATGGGCTTGAATACAACCAACCGTGCGAATGCTGGCTGACCGAATATGAATCGCTTGAGCCGCTCACGCCAGGAGGAGGTTGAGGCCAGTTCGAACTGACGTTGCGCCACGATCTCCCCGGTAGCCAGGTCTAACGCCAACACGGTTGCTGTCAATGAATTCCCAATGAAAATGCGATCGCCCGCATCAGCGGTGCCCCCCTGAAGGTTTGAGAATCTCTCTGGTAATCGATAAAGTCGCACGCCTTTCGTATTCTCAACCACCAATATGGACGCCTGGAACTGAACAGTATCCGGGATTGGACTAAGGCAGAAGAAATATAGGGCTTCAGAGCGGTACGTGCTGGCTGCGTCGCTGACCACGCAATCTGAAATCGCTTTGTCAACGGCCTCAACGGCCTCAAAGGACGACAGGTCCGGGGAGCTAACGAGGAGGCGGCTATGCGGGGAACTCGTTAACAGGACCGCGACATTCCCAGCCATGTCCATCGCGACGTGAATGTCACCGCCGCGCTTCTGCGTGTCACCAAGTTCGATGGATCGGCGTCGGACCAGATCCTCGCTATCGATAATATCAAGCCGGAACGAGGTGGTCTCGGTCTGAGAAATAGCGATCCCGACAAGCAGCTTGTGCGTTTGTGGTACGTACCAAATACGGAGAGAATTCGCAAAGTCGAAGCGGTCCGGGTCGTCTACATTGGGGACGGGCGGTACGTCGCGCAGTGGGTCCAGAACGATCCGGTTCTGTTCTCGACCCGTGGCGCCATCTAGGACGTGAAGAGTCACGATCCATTCATCATCCTCACTGCGGGATACACTGGCGAGAACGAGGTGGTTCCCTGCAACCACCGCCGTTTCAGGGAGGAGAAATTGACGAATCTCTAACTCACGGGGCTCTGCCGTTCGCTTGGCCAGGTCGAAGCGGATCAGGTAGCCCGAGGTGCGAACGTAAAGGATGCCGCTAAGCGGATCCGAGGTAGCTGGACCACGTTCTTCACCGTTGGCGCAGGCTGTAGCTAGCAGAGAGAGGACAAGCGCCAGCAGAATCCAAACTCGAGCATGCCTGGTGACGGACTCAAAGCGCGAGAAGAGCCAAGAAAGCTGCGGAAACCATTGTAACAGCATGCAGCCGCCTCCAAGGGCTGATCCGGCTCCTGCGCTGAGCTATCGTTCTGTCAGCCGTCAGCCGCCCGTATACTACCCGGGAGCAGCCATCGCTCGC
>JADFNZ010000063.1 GCA_022563135.1 Chloroflexota bacterium
AACCGGCTCGAGCAGATTTCCGTCGGCAAGAAGCATAAGCATCACCGCTTTTTTTCGATCAGCATCCCCTCTCAGCGAGGAGTATCAGATCCCTGGGATTTTGGAAATCCCAGGGATCTCTCTGCGGATTCGTTAGAATTCCTAAGCCGCCTCGAAAGCCTGTCATCATTGTAATATCGGCAACGGGTCTGAGGTGTCGTGTTGATATTCGTGCGTGACGATCGATCCGATCAGCGTTGTGGGCGTGCAATCTTCAACGACTACGTTCGTTAATGTCCCGGCCAAACGTGGATTCCCTTCGAAGACGGTAATGCGATCACACACGGTGCGGCCAACTAGCTGAGTCTTCAACGTCGGGACATCGGAATCAGCAGTCGGCCGTTGCGAAGCAGCAGATTTCACCGCAAATTTGCTCAGACCTTCCACAAGAATCTCGACTTCACAACCGATGAACTCGGCATTGTCCTCTTCGCTGATCTCATTCTGCAATGCGAGCATTTCGTTGTTGCGGCGGCGTTTGATCTCTTCAGGGACGTCATCGGGATACAGTTGGTGCGCCTTGGTGCCGGGACGCGGAGAGTACTTGAAGATGAAACTGTTCTTGAAGCGGCAGAAGCGAACAAGGCCCATGCTTTTCTGGAATGATTCTTCCGTCTCACCCGGATGGCCGACGATAAAATCGCTGGAAACCGAACAGCCGGGAACGATGTCCCGAATGCGGTCCATCATCTCGAGGTACTCTTCGACTGTGTAGCCGCGTTTCATCTGTTTGAGCACGTCGTTGCAGCCCGATTGAGCCGGGACGTGCAGATACGAAGAGACTTTGGGCAGATCGCGGACCGCCTCCAATAAAACGTCGGTCATGTCTTTCGGGTACGAGGTGAGGAAGCGGAAGCGCTCGATCCCGTCGATGTCGTGCACAGCGCGGAACAGGTCGCCCAGGTCCGGCGTATCGGGCAGGTCGTGGCCGTAGGCCTCCACCGTCTGGCCCAGCAGCGTCACCTCGCGCACCCCGCGGGCGGCCAGGTGCTCGACCTCGGCGTGCACGTCGTCGATCGTGCGGCTCCGCTCGCGGCCGCGCCGGAACGGCACGATGCAGTAGGTGCAGAACTTGTCGCAGCCGTGGATCACGGGCACGTAGGCGGTGACGCCCGCCGGGGTGGCGAAGGTGTCCGGCCAGAACTCGCCGCCGGTGTCCTCGTACCCCACGGCCTCCATGATCGGCTCGAACTGCTGCGGTCGGGCGAAGACGTCGACGAACGGGAAGCGGCGTTGGAGCTCGTCCGTCTTGAGGCCCACCATGCAGCCCATCACGGCGATGGTGAACTCCTTGCCCCCGCCGCGCATCTTCTTGAGCGTGCCCAGTTTGCTGATCGCGCGCTGCTCGGGGCGCTCGCGGATGGAGCAGGTGTTGAGCACGACGAGGTCCGCCTCCTGCGGCGTCTCAACCTCGAACCAGCCGAGGCGGTCCAGCCCGGACGCGAGCTTCTGCGAGTCCGCGACGTTCATCTGACAGCCGACGGTCCAGATGTGATAACGCATCGTTTGCTCCTGCTAAGCGGTTACGACACAGTGTAGCGCATGAGCGGCTGGCGGGCGGAGCCGCCGGTGGCTTCGCCGAAGCGCGATAGATCCTGCCCGGCGTGCCCGCATTCGCCACGATGGACGGCGTGACGTCACTCACCAGCCTGGGCGTACGAACGCACGAACTGGAGATCACGCAGCAATCGCTGTCTCATCACCGTCATCCAGAAATCACCGAAACGGGGGTTACCGTCCGCATTTCCGGCGACGCCGGCAGCGATCATGAGTTCAATTCTTCGCGCCATCGTTCGGAACACATCATGTACCTCTATCGCGTAGGCGTCACAGAGGATCTGTGTGCGCCGCAGGCGGTCGGGCGGTTCATGCCAGCCGAGAATCGAACAACAGATCTCGTCAGGCACGAACGGCACAAAGCGATAGACAGCGTAGGCGACGTCCCATATCCGTGGGGCGGGAGCCGCACCGTCCCAATCGATGAACGCCACGGGCTCACCACTGCGAAAGACAGTGTTCCACGGCCCAAGATCATTGTGGCAGATGACTTCACCGTCGCGCGGAGCACCATCCAAATACGACCACTCAGCGCCAGGAGGTGCCTCGAACCCTACCGTGGCATCGTGGAATTCGCGGGTCAGGCGCCCAAGCTGCGTCAGCGCACCATCGCTGCGAACGTAATCCGGCAATGGCTGTCCTTCCAGTCTCACCGCGACGTCGCCCGGGATGAATGTGAGTATCTCACGGCCCTGATCGTCCAACCCGAGACATCGCGGCGCACCAGTAAAACCAACCGATTCAAGGTGGCGAAGCAGCGCGTGAACGGCTGCCGAAGCAGGTGCCGGGACGCGACGAACCGTATCTCCTACACGAACGACTGGGCCGTGGGTTCCCCCGCGAAGTTTTATCTCAGGTTCCGGCACCGTGCGCTCCGAGATATTCCGCAACTCACTTCCTCGTCGAGGAGAATCTTGACTGGGCCGAAGAGGGCGTTCTTATGGCGCACCACGGGAGGGCTTTTACCCGCTATCAGGACTAGTTGGCGGAGGGAATGGGATTCGAACCCATGATCCAGGTTTCCCCAGATAGTCGGTTAGCAACCGACCGCACTCGGCCTCTATGCGATCCCTCCACCGTTGATTCTAGCATGGGGCAGATCACCCTTCAATCCCACGATGTCGCCCCGGGTGCCAGAAATCTCACCATATCGCCGCTAGGGGACTTGACAAGCCGCTGGCAATGTGGCAGTATAGTGCCAGCATTATGCAGGCACTTAGCAGGCATCAAACTCCAGGATATCCGAAGCGCCTCGCGCTCAGGTTCACGGCCGAGACGGGCGCGCAGTGCGCGCCAGAGGACAGGCGTAGCGCGATGCAGCGCCTACACTTTCGCATAGCCGCCGAGGATACGGACTGGATCGCCAGAAGGCATTTGATGGTAAAGGAGCTCTCCTGATGGAGTTCACAACGGACGCGATCTTCGAAGCGTTGAAGAGCCCGCTGAAGGTGCTGGAGGACGAAGAGCGGCGATCGCAGCTCGAAGGATATATCGAGGCGGCGCGACACCCGCTGGAGCGCTCCGTATTCGATCTGCTCTCGAACTTTGGCCAGGCGGTCAACGGCGAAGTCTCCGCGCACTACCAGGTGGTGCTGGACTACAAGCCGGGCGTCCTCAATCTGGACGTGCGGCCCGTAGAGCCGTCCGCCGCCGGCGAGGAGACCTGGTCGCTGGCCGAGGGCGAAGTCGAGAAGATTACGTTGCGCATTCCGGCGGAGCTCAAGGACCTGGCGACACAGGCCGCCGCGCAGGCCGGCCTCTCGGTCAATAGCTGGTTCGTGCGCATGCTGGGGCGGGCCCTGCGCGCCGCCGATGGGCCGGAGCCGCCCGATAGGTCGCGCCGGGGCCACCGCGGGCGCCGGCTGACGGGCTGGGTCGGACCGGATTCGTAGAGGAATAGAAGTGGCCACAGGCGGCCGCAGGAGGAGTGACCATGGACAACTTTAGCTGGGGCATCGCAGAGATGGAGATCCTGCTGCGGCAGTCGCTCATAGAGCGGCTGCAGCAGGTGCAGCCCGTACCACCCGGGCCGGAGCGCTCTACAAGAATCAGGAGCGTGCTGGCCGCACTTCTCGTGCGCGCGGGTCTTCGGCTAGACCCCGCAGCAGCCGAAGGCCTGCGCGCGCTCAAATTATCGCCCGTCAGTGGCGAGGGCCAGAGCGAGCGATGATCCGACTCACCGTCTTCATCATCGCGCTCCTCCTCGCCGTCGAGGCGATCGAACCGGACCCGCCGTGGCTCATCACGCTGGCCGTCCTCTCCGGCATCGAGGCGTTCCGGTTGCGCTCGCTCGGGCGCGGCCCGCGCTTCCGCCGCCGGCTACGAGCCTGGGCCGGCTCGTGGCCCGGCGACGAGGACTGGTAATCCCCCTGCATGGAGTTTATCCGCACCTTCACGCAGCAGTTCCAGGTTGGCGAGCGTGTGGCGCTCTCGCTCGAGGGTCGCTCCGGCGCGGTCTCGATTCACGGCGAAGAGACGGATGAGGTGCGCATCGAAGTCGTCGCGCGGCTCTGGGCGGAGAGCGAGAGCGAGGCCGACGACCAGGCGGAGCTGATCGCGCGCGGCATCCGCCACGAAGGCGAGCGCGTCACGGTCCGGACGCCGCTCCTGCCACGGACCGGCGTCTTCCTCTTCTTCGGCCGCGGCCCGCGGGTCGACTACCAGTTGAGCGTGCCGCAGCGCACCAAAGCGCAGCTCAACGCCCGCAGCGGCCGCGTCGAGATCGCGAACATCGCAGGGCCGCTGCAGATCGAGAGCAGGAGCGGGCGCATTTCGATCAGAGAGATCGGCGCCGACACGTCCGTCGTCTGTCGCAGCGGCCACCTGGAGATCGAGGAGATCGCAGGGTCGCTCTCGATCGAGTCGCGCAGCGGCAAGATCCAGTTGCGCGGCTGCACGGGCGATGTCCAGATCGACTCCCGCAGCGGCGCGCTCCAGATCGAGAACCCCGGCGGCGACGTGCGCGTCCAGAACCGCAGCGGCTCGATCACGATCTCGGACGCCGCCGCCGGTGTCACCGTCGCTTCACATAGCGGCGCCGTCCGCTACCGTGGCGCCATCCGCGGGCCGTTCGACATTCAGCTCGCCAGCGGCGCGGTGACGCTGGCCGTGGACCCGAACGACCACTTCTTCCTCGACGCGGAGACCACAAGCGGCATCGTCCGGTCTGACCTGCCACTGCGGCACGGCGGGGCCGGCGGCGGCGATGGCCCCACGGTCCGCATCCGCACCCGCTCCGGCAGCATCCGCATCATGCCGCGGTAGAGATCGGACGAGCGCTCCGTGCTACAATGACGCCGCAATGCCGCGGCGTCGCTTTACGGACGCGGATCTCAATCGTTGGGCTGAGCGCGGTATCATCACTGCGGATCAGCGCGACGCCATCGTCCACGATCTCGAAGCAGCACCTCCGCCCGAGGACGGGCTCACCCTTACGACGCTGCTCTACTACTCCGGCGGCCTGCTGGTGCTGGTCGCCTATGCGATCTTCCTGGGCTTTCAGTGGGAGGCGATGAACGAAGGCGGACGGCTGGCGATCTCAGCCGCATCGTTCGCCTTCTTCGCGGCGATCTCGTTCTTCCTCCTGCGCGACGGCCGCTTTCAGCTACCGGGGGAGCTACTCCAGATCGTGGCCGTCGCGGTCGTCCCGCTGCTCACCTTCGCGTTCCTGGACGTGGTCGACCTCTGGCCGCAGGAACCAACGCGAGGCTTTCGCCTGCCGTTCGATCGTGAGGCGCAGGAGCAGTACCAGGCCGACCTCACATGGGCACGGATGGCGATCGGGGGTGTGACGCTGCTCGTCGCGACCGGCGCGTTCCGCTGGCGACCGTCGCCGTTCCTCCTTGCGGCTGCGGCGGCTGCGGCGACGTCGTTCCTAATCGATGCGACCATCCAGATTGGCGGGCCAGAAACACAATACGACCTGGAGACAGGCCAGACGGTGCTGATCGCCATCGTCGGCGCGGTACTGTTCGCGGGCGGCGTGGCAGTTCGAGGGCGAACGGAGCGCGACTATGCCGTGTGGCTGTACGTGATGGGCATCTCCGGCCTGGCGATAGGACTGGGCGTGGAGGCGTTCCCGTCCGATGCCGCCGGCTGGGGCACCCTCTGGATGATCGCATCGCTCGGCGTCCTTGCGTTCTCAGTGCCGCTGCAGGAGCGGCTGCTCGCCGCAGCAGGGATCCTCGGTGCGCTGGCGTACCTGGGCAAGCTTGTCTTCGACGTCTTCGAGAGCGCGAACGCCGCGCTAGTGCTGATCGTCATCGGGCTGCTGATCCTGGGCGCCGGCCTCCTCTACCAGCGCTTCGGCGAGCGGCTCTGGGCGCGGCAGAGCGGCTAGTCTGAAAGGAGAAGGGAAATGGCCCTAGGCATCATTGGCTGGACATTCTGGGCGGTGTGGCTCGCTGCACCCGTCTGGACCTTCTTCGACGCGGAGGAACGCGGCCGCTCAGCCATCCTTTGGGCCGTGCTCACGCTGGTCTTCGGGCCGATTGGTCTCGGTGTGTATGCGATAACGCTCGGGCGTGGGGAGAGCAGCCTGCTTCCTGGAGCGCGAGGGCGGCAGTACTTTTTCACAGCGGCGTTCTTCTTCCTCATGATCGTATACGCAACGTTAGTCGGACTTGTCGTCATAGCAATCGACGCCGCATGGTCGAACGACCCGCTAAGTGGCGATGATGCTCGCACCGTAACCGCGGTCCTACTAGCGCTGCTCATCTTCGGGCTGCCCCTCTGGGCCTTCCACTGGATTCGGGCGCAGGAGCTCGCAGAGAGGCCTACTAATGAGGACCAGCGGCGGGCGTTATTGATGCGGCTGATGCGCGGCTACGGCGGTGCTGTGCTCCTCGTCGGGACGTTGGTGTCGATAGGGTTCGGGATCTTTCTGGTGTTCGCGCTCATCGCTGCAATCCTCAGCGTGTATGAGGGCGGAAAGGAGCCCTTCATCCCAACGCTTGCGTTCTTGCCGGTCACTCTCTTCATCATGGCCTACCACTGGTATACGATCTTCGGCTCCGGCAAGTACGGCGCTCCGCCGCCCGGGCAAGCCAGCGCTGCAGTGACCGGCCCCGCCGCGCCAGCGCCAACTGATACGGCAGCATCGACGCAGACGCCGGCCGCTGCAGCCAGCCGACGATTCTGCGGGGACTGTGGCGCGGAGAACGCACCCGGTAGCCGATTCTGTACCGGCTGCGGAGTGCAGCTTCATCTGGCCGGAGCGTAGACTCACGTCTTCTCGCCCGCGCGCCCTCCTCGCTATACTCGGGCCGTGCGTACGCCACACCGGGCAGCCGGCCTCATCGCGCTACTTGCGCTCGCGATCGCCGCGGCCTGCGACGGCGGCGGCTCCGATGCGACGCCCGCGCCGGCGGTGCCGCTCTTTCGCATCGTTGCCGGCGGCGCCTACCTCGCGCTGGGGGACTCGATCGCCGCGGGCGAGGGATCGACCAGTCCGAAAACGCTGAGCTACCCCGCCCTCGTGCAGGCGGCGCTGGAAGCCCGCCTAGGCGTTCCGTTCGAGCTGGAGTCGCTCGCCGTCCCCGGCCACACGACGCAGGACCTGATCGACCAGCAGCTCGCGCCCGCGATCGAACGGTTGCCAGGTAGCGAGGTGCGGCTCATTACCATCACGATCGCGGGCAACGACCTCTTCCAGTACTCCACCGAACCGAGCTGTGTGCGCGACCCGTCCGATCCGGAGTGCCCGCTGGAGGCGGGCCTGCTGGAGGTAGAGCGACGGCTCGACCGCATCCTGGGCGACCTGCGCGCGGCCGCGCCGCAGGCGGCGATCGTCATCCAGCTCTACCCGAACCTGCTCTCCGGCACCGGCAACCAGTTCGAGCGGCCGATGGACATCGCCTTCGACCTACTGAACGGTGTGATCACGGGCGTCGCCCGCCGCTACGACGTCCTCCTCGCCGACCCCCGCGTGGCCTTCCTCGGCCGCGGCCCGGAGTTCAGCCACGCCGCCGAGCCCACGCCGGACTTCCACCCGACGGACGCCGGCCACCGCGCCATCGCAGATGCGTTCCTAGCGGCGCTAGGGGTGGAGCTGGGAGACGAGCGCAAAGAATAGTAGCACGCCGATCTTGACGCGTTAGCGCTCACTGTCACCCTGAGCCCTTCGCTGCCGCTCAGGACAGGCTCCGCGAAAGGCCTGTACGAGAGGCGGGGTCCACGGACTGAAGTCCGTGGCATGGGCTTTGCTGGGCTAGAGCTCTACTATCCCCCGCACCTGTTCCGCGTGCTCGCGGTCGTGGTTCGCGGCGTTCTCCAGCACGCTGAGGATGCTGTACTCCTCGTGGCCGACGGCGCTCAGCCGGTAGAACGACTCCTCGTCCACGCCCTCGACCGCCGCCAGCAGGGCAGCCCGCGACGCGCTGAGCCGGTCTTCGGCGTCCTGCACCGACGCCGGCGCGCCCGACACGATGTCGCCCTGCACGGCGGGTCCGCGCAGGTGCTGCACCAGCCGCGCGTAGAGCCACTCCGACTGCACAAGGTGCTCCAACACCTTGCGCACTCTCCAGCCGCCCCGGCGCGCGCGGTCGAGGTCGTCGTCGCTCAGCGCCCGCACCACGGCGAGCAGATCCGCGCGCGCTTCGCTTAACGCGCTGCGATTGTCTTCTATATCGCGCTCAAACTCGCTCGACACGTCACGCCTCCTTTCGCGCCAGCACGAACCAGTGCGCGGAGAGATACGGCCGGCCTGCGAAGTCGGCCTTCGACTCCTCGCGCAGCTCCTCCAGCTCCAGCACCTCGAAGCCCGCGAGGAACGTCTTGCGGATCTCCTGCTCGGTCGAGTAGTGGTGCGGCAACGCCTTGTCGGTCACGTTGTCGCCCGGGATGACGAAGGTGCCCGGCTCCAGCTCCTCCGCCCGCCCATCCGCGAGCAGCTCGCGCGTGCGGGCGCACTGGCCATCGTTCGTCGAGATGAACGTCGCGAGCAGATAGCCGCCGTCCTTCAGCTTGTCGCGTGCGCTGCGGATCGTCGACAGGATCGTGCCGGTGCGACCGTGGTAGAGGACGTTCCATGCGACCACAGCGTCGAAGTAGCCGTCCGGCTGCGGTATGCAGTCCATCTCCGTGCGCGTCACGGTCGCGGAAAGCCCGGCCTCGCGCAGCCGGCGCTCGCACGTCTCGATAGCGGTCGGGGAGATGTCGGAGCCGTAGGTCTCGAAGCCCTCGGCCGCGAAGAGCAGCAGGTGCCGCCCAAGCCCGCAGCCGAGGTCGTGCACGCGACGCCCTCCCTCGCGCTTCAGCCGCGCGGCGAGGTCGACCACCCGCGGCTCCGGCGGCAGCAGCTCCCACTCGGCGCAGTGCTCCCGCCAGATCGGCTCCCAGCCCTGAGTCACAACAGTCCGGCGTCCTTGAGCACGCGCCGCATCGTCACACCGATCTCGGCAGGCGACTCGCAGATCGTCGCGCCCGCCGCCGCGAGCGCCTCCTTCTTCGCCTTCGCTGTGCCGCTGTCGCCCGCGATGATCGCGCCCGCGTGGCCCATGCGGCGGCCCGGCGGCGCCGTCGCGCCCGCGAT
>JADFNZ010000064.1 GCA_022563135.1 Chloroflexota bacterium
TCTTTGATGCGGTTGATGAAGCCTTTGTCGCCTGTTGCTTCCGCCGTGCCGAGGGAGTCCGCCAGCTCCGCCAGGATCTCCTTTTGGCGCGCTGAGAGGCGCTTCGGCGTCACCACCTGCGCCCGCACCAACAGGTCGCCGCGGCCGCTGGACCGCAGATGCGGCACGCCGCGCCCCCGCAGCACGAACACCTGCCCGCTCTGCGTACCGGCGGGAATCGGCAGCGATTCCGATCCGTCCAACGTCGGGATCTCGCACTCTGTACCCAGCGCGGCCTCCGCGATGTTCACCGCTAGATGGTAGATGAGATCGTCGCCGTCCCGCTGGAACAGCTTGTGTGGTTGAACGGCCACGAGCACGTAGAGATTACCTCGGGGGCCGCCTCGATCGCCGATGTCACCCTCGCCGGAGAGCCGCATCTGCGCGCTGTCGTCGATGCCAGCGGGGAACTTCACCTCCAGCTTGCGCGACCGACGCTCGTAGCCCCGGCCGCGGCAGTTGCGGCACGGCTGGGAGACGACGCGGCCCTCGCCGCGGCAGCGGTCGCACGCGGCGATGTTGACGAACTGGCCGAACACGCTCTGCTGCACGCGCCGGATCTCGCCGGAGCCGCCGCAGTTGTTGCACTTCTCGGCCTGTGTACCGGGCTCCGCCCGCAGGCCGTCGCAGCGCGAGCAGGTGTCGACGCCGGCGACCGCCACCGTCTTCTCGCACCCGAAGGCCGCCTCCTCGAAGGTGAGTGTCACGTTTAGCCGCAGGTCCGCGCCTCGGCGCGGGCCTTGCCGTCGCGCCGTCGTGCCGCCGAAAAAGGCGTCGAAGATGTCGCCGAAGCCGCCGAAGGAGAAGCCCTCGAAGCCCTGGCCGGAGATCCCGTCCACGCCGGCGTGGCCGAAGCGCTCATACCGAGCCCGCTTGTCCGGATCGGAGAGCACTTCGTACGCTTCGTTGATCGCCTTGAAGCGTTCGCCCGCGTCCCGGCTCCGGTTCCGGTCCGGATGATACTTCATCGCCAGACGCCGGAACGCTTTCTTGATCTCCTCGGGCGTAGAGTCGGGCGAGACGCCGAGTACGGCGAAATAGTCTTCCTTCGTCGCGGCCATATCAGATCATTTTACCAGAGCGCCAGGCCCGCCCGTTAGCGGGGAAGTACTCGATGCGGCCTAGCTGAGCCGCTCAGATGATCGCCTCGCCAATGAGCTGGAGGCTGAGGCCGGCGATGAAGAGCATGCCGAACCGCCGGTTGTGGATGAACGCGAAGCCAACGAACCAGAGCGGCCAGCCGGGATAGCCGTCGGGCGGCTCCTTCGGCTTCGGTGACTCGTAGCCGCGCAGGACGAGGAGGAGCAGCGGCAGCGCGCCCGCGACGAGGAGCAGGCCCGGCATCCGCTGCCAGACCACCAGCGCCACCACCGACGCGTACATCGCTATCGAGAGCGCCTGCGTGGCGCGGCGGGCGCCGGCCTCGCCGAGCAGCATCGGCATCGTGCGGATGTGCCGTTCGGTATCGAAGGAGAGCTTGTCGAGGTGCTTCCCCATCAGCACGGTCGTCACGCCGAACGCGTACGGCAACGACGCCACCACCACCCAGAGCGGCAGCTCCTCCGCCATCACGAAGTAGGCGCCGCCGATCATGAGCGGGCCCCAGATGATGAAGACGGCGATCTCGCCGAAGCCGAAGTACTTCAGCGGCAGCGGGCCGCCGGAGTAGAGCAGCAGCATCAAGCCGCCCGAGAGCGCGAACACCAACACCCACGGCGTGGTGGCGACGGTGAGGTAGACGCCGATCGCCGTCGCCGCCGCCAGGAGGGCGAGCGTAATCATCACAAACGAGCGGAACTGCGCCGCTTCCGACCGCAGCGGGTGCGGCCCGTAGTTCACGCGAGGCGAGTCCTCGCTGTCCGCGCCCCGCTCGAAGTCCCAGAAGTCGTTCACGAGGTTGCTCGCGGTGTGCGCGAGCACGAGCCCCAGCGCCGTCAGGATCAGCAGCGACCAGTCGAAGACATCGCCGCGCACGGCGAGCAGGCCACCGATCAGCGCAGAGGTGGCCGTCATCACGACGACCGAAACGCGCGCCAGGATGAGCCAGCGCGTCACCGGATCGACCGCCGCCAGATCGACGCGCGGGATCGTGTAGAGCGCCTGCCCCCACAGGCGCAGCATCGACCGCTTCGGCGCGGTGGCTACGGTGTCGGTTGCTGCCAAGACAGGTCCTCTAAAGCTGCTACGAACGTCGGCCTCTACTGTAGCAGAGCGTAGAAGTTTATAGGCGCATGCGGGTTGGGTGCGCATAGACTCGCTCATTACTACCGCACGCCGTGAAACGCATAGCTGTTCTTGGACGGGCCAGATGCTTCGCTCCGTTCAGCATGACGGTGGGGCCTCGAATGTCGAGCTTCCCGCATCCAGCTTCAAGATCACACGTCGCGGTACTCGCCCTCAACCGTGCCCTCCTCCGGCTTCGACGCCTCCTCGCCCTCGGCGTCACCGTCGCCCGGCGGCGGCTCCGCGCCGGCGGCGGGCGGCTGATCGGCATCGCCGTAGACGGCGGCGCCGATCTTCTGCATCGCCTCGCCGAGCTCGGTCATCGCACTGCGAACGGCCTCGGTGTCGGTGCCCTGCAACGCGCTGCGAACAGCCTGCACCTTCCCCTCCACCTCGGTCTTAACGTCGGCCGGTACCTTGTCGGCCTGGTCGCGCAGCGCCTTCTCGGCGGTGTAGGCGAGCGAGTCGGCCTGGTTGCGCAGCTCGATCTCCTCGCGTCGCGTGCGGTCCTCGTCGGCGTGCGCCTCGGCATCCTGCCGCAGCTTCTCGACCTCTTCCTTGCTCAGGCCAGAGCCGGCGGTGATCGTGATCTTCTGCTCGCGGCCGGACGCCTTGTCCTGTGCGCTCACGTTGAGGATGCCGTTCGCGTCGATGTCGAACGTCACCTCGACCTGGGGCAGGCCGCGCGGCGCGGGCGGGATGCCGTCCAGGATGAAACGGCCAAGCGACTTGTTGTCGGACGCGATCGTTCGCTCGCCCTGGTAGACGTGCACCTCCACGCTCGGCTGGTTGTCCGCCGCGGTGGAGAAGGTCTGGCCCTTGCTCGTCGGGATCGTGGTGTTGCGCGGGATGATCGCAGTGGCGACGCCGCCCAGCGTCTCGATGCCGAGCGTGAGGGGCGTCACGTCCAGCAGCAGCACATCGGTCACGTCGCCCTTCAGCACGCCCGCCTGGATCGCGGCGCCGATAGCGACCACTTCGTCCGGGTTGACGCCCTTGTGCGGCTCCTTGCCGAAGAAGCCCTGCACGATCTCCTGCACCTTGGGCATGCGCGTCTGCCCGCCCACGAGCACCACCTCGTCGACCTGCGCGGCCGTGAGTCCGGCGTCGGAGAGGGCCTGCTTGCACGGCCCCAGCGTGCCATCGACCAGGTCGCCGACGAGCTGCTCCAGCTTCGCCCGCGTCAGCGTGATCGTCAGGTGCTTGGGGCCCGCTGCGTCCGCCGTGATAAACGGCAGGTTGATCTCCGTCTGCATCACGGTGGAGAGCTCCACCTTCGCCTTCTCTGCGGCCTCCTTCAGCCGCTGGAGCGCCATGCGGTCGTCCTTGAGGTCGATCGCCTGGTCGCGCTTGAACTCGTCCACCAGCCAGTCGATCACGCGCTGGTCGAAGTCGTCGCCGCCGAGGTGGGTGTCGCCGCTGGTCGATTTCACCTGGAAGGTGCCGTCGCCGAGCTCGAGGATCGAGATGTCGAAGGTGCCGCCGCCGAGGTCGTAGACCACGATCACCTCCTCGCCCTTCTTCTCCAGACCGTAGGCGAGCGCGGCGGCCGTCGGCTCGTTGATGATCCGCAGCACCTCGAGGCCCGCGATGGCGCCGGCGTCCTTCGTCGCCTGGCGCTGGCTGTCGTTGAAGTAGGCGGGAACGGTGATCACCGCCTCGTTGACGGTATCACCGAGGTAGGCCTCCGCGTCCGCCTTCAGCTTCTGCAGCACCATGGCGGAGATCTCCGGCGGCGAATAGCTCTTCTCGCCCATCACGACCTTGGCGTCGCCGTTGTCCGCCTTTTCGATCCTGTAGGAGAGGAGCTTGGTATCCGCCTGCACCACTGCGTCGTCGAACTTGCGGCCCATGAGGCGCTTGATCGAATAGAGCGTGTTCTCCGGGTTCGTGACGGCCTGCCGCTTGGCGATGGTGCCGACGAGCCGCTCGCCCGACTTGCTGACGGCGACGACCGACGGCGTCACGCGCCCGCCCTCGGAGTTGGGGATGATGGTGGGCTCGCCGCCCTCCATCACCGCGATGGCGCTGTTCGTCGTGCCGAGGTCGATTCCAATTACTCTAGGCATGGCTGATTTTCCTCCGTGGATATCAGACCGAAGCGCTTTTCATATCAGAGGCTGAATCGTCAGTATCTTCATCTGCAGCTGCTGGCTCGGCCTGTTGAACGATGTGACCGGGCGGAGCATGAACACGCTCTTTGCGCGCAGCGAGCCTGCTACTAACAATTCGCTTAGCCATATGACGTACGCTATGTGTAATCCACAAGTATGTCTGGGATCCGTGTTGATACTTAGCCTCTCCAATCCCTTGAACTCTACCCTGTTCTTGAAGATCATAAACCTTGGCGAAGTGATCTTGCGAGCCAGCCGGGTAGACGGCGAATGTTTTCCCACCGTACTGATTTAGAATCGAAAACACCGGAATGTCACTAGGCCCATCGGCGATGTAAATCATGTTATGGAACGGAACACGCCGGTCTTCATGTTTTATAGATGCATTAACATCGATGGCTGGATCGACATTCGTCCCCTTGTTGATTTCGAAAACCGCTCTCGTTTTCGTCGTATTGTCGAGAGAATAGGCTACTTGACCAAGTACGGGCTGGCCAGCTCGCCTTCTCCTACCGCGTTTGGACGGCTGGGCACTCTGCGGCCCTAACGGCATCCCTTTCTGGGCAGGGAGCGTATCGGGGTCCGCAAGTTCTTCCACGAATTCGCATCCCCAAACATCACGAACGTATTCTGCAATCCTCGTACCCAGAATCATCTGCCGAAGACCTGTGCTAACGATATAGTGTTCGACCTCTATGTGGTGCGCTCTGAGCTCTTCATCCTGTTCAACAACTTTCGCAACCTCGGGGAAGAACTCCGGCAAGCCAGGAAAGAATTCTAGCCTCCCGCCAAGCTCTCGCAGAATTTCGTTGGTCAGACCTTTGAATCGACCCTTCTTGACATACGTGAGGATCTGATTGAGATACAAGGTATCAGGCGATACACGTATGCCTTGTTTAGTATACGTGTCTGGAAGTGCGTCAACCTCATCCCAGAAGTCCTTCTCGACGATCTGGTATTTCTCAAAAAGAGGTTTTTGCATGTTGCCTGGGATTAGGGTTTCATCAAAATCCCAGATTACGGCGATGACCTCTTCTGTGAATAGCGGTGTGTCCATCGATTTAGTCCGACGACTCGGTGTCCTCCCCTCGATCCCCACTAGCCGGCTTCTCCCCCTCTTCCTCGGCCTCCTCCGCGCCCTCCTCCGCTCCTTCGCCCTCCTTTTCTTCGCCATCCGCTTTCTTGCCCACGACGACCATGGCGGGGCGGACGACGCGTTCGCCCAGCGAGTAGCCCTTCTGCACCACAGAGACGACCTTGCCTTCCTCGCCGGGGGCCTCGCTCACAGCCTCGTGTACGTTCGGGTCGAACTGGAGGCCGTCCGCCTCGATCTCCTTCACGCCGGCGTTCTCCAGCACCGCCTGGAACTTGCGGTAGATGAGCCAGATGCCGTCGATCCAGGTGAGGCCCGCCAGCTTTGGATCGAGCGTCTTCAGCGCGCGCTCTATGTCGTCCACCAGCGGCAGCAGGTTCATCACCAACGCGGCGGTCGCCAGCCGGCCCGACTCCGCGCGCTCCGACTCCACGCGCCGCTTGAAGTTCTGGAAGTCGGCCGCGGCGCGTTGCCAGCTCGAGAGGTGACCCTGCGCCTTCTCACGCTCCTCCTGGAGCTTGGCGCGCAGCCCCTCGACGTCCTGCGGGTCCTCTTCGGCAGGCGTAGCCGCCGGCGGCGGCCCCTCTGCCTCCGCGTTCTCCTCGTCTGCTGGCATCTCCTCAGTCATCCCTGACCCGCCCGGGCGCTATTGGTAGTATTCGGCGAGCAGCTCGCTCATCACGCCGGCCAGGTAGCGCACGGTGGAGACCGTGCGGGGGTAGCGCATGCGCATCGGGCCGACGACTGCGAGCGCGCCGGAGGCGACGCCCGGGGCGCCATACGCACCGATCACGACGCTACATTCGCGCATGGCGTCGCCGGCCATCGTGAGCCGCGGGTTCTCTCCGCCGATGATCACGGTGACGCCCTCCCGCGCGAGCGACCGGAGCGAGACGGCGAGCGTCAGGTTGCTCTGGTCCAGCAGCTCCAGCAGTTCCAGCGCCCGCTCGTTCTCGGAGAACTCCGGCTGGCCCAGAATATGGCGCAGGCCCTCCAGATAGGCGTCATCCGTGCCGCCAGCGTCCACCTCGTGCATGATCTCGACAACGACATCGATGACCTGCCGTTCCAGCTTCTGCAGCTTGGCCTCGTGGGTATCAAGAACACGAGCAGACGCGCCGCCGAATCGCTTGTTGAGCCGTGACGCCACGGTGCCCAGCGTCTCTTGCGTTCGTGGCTCGTCCAGCTTCAGGTACTGCTGCTTTACCCGGCCTTGGTCAAGCACGAGGACGAGCAAGGCGGTATAGTCCTGAATACTCACGAGCTCCAGATGCTTGATCGTGCACGCCGCGCTACGGGGCGCGGTCACGACGGCGACGTTCTCCACCGCCTGCGCCAGGATAGAGGCCGCGAGCTGCACCCATGCCTCCTGCCCGGTCTCGATCTCGTGAAACTGGTGCTGAATCGTCTGCTGCGTCTCTCTCGGCAGGGTTTCCTCACGCATCAGCCACTCCACGAAGAAGCGATAGCCCTTCTCGGTCGGCACACGGCCGGCCGAGGTGTGGGGCTGGTTCACGTAGCCCTGCGCCTCAAGCTCCGCCATCTCATTGCGAATGGTCGCAGGCGACACGTCGATCTGATTATGGTGCTGCAGCGCCTGCGAGGCGACGGGCAGCGCAGTCTCAACGTAGTCGCCGATGATGAGTTCGAGAATTCGGCTCTGGCGTTCGGTCAACATCGAAAAAGCAGTCCTGATAAGCCGATTAGCACTCTCGACCTTAGAGTGCTAATTCTACCTGTCAATCTAGCACCCGTACGACAAGCCTGTCAAGTCGCCCTAAACGGGCTGGAGCCGTGCCCGGCTCACGTTGCCGGCGACAGCTTCATGGTATACTGCCTCTCGTAACATCCGTCACGGAAGAGCACCTGGGACTGGAGCGAAAACGTTGAACGTTCGCGCCCGCATCGCCGGTCTCGGCAAGTATCTGCCGGAACGCGTCCTCACAAACGCAGACCTCGAAAAGCTCGTCGATACGTCCGACTCCTGGATCGTGGAGCGCACCGGCATCCGCGAGCGACGCATCGCCGCCGACCACGAAACGGCGGCGACCATGGGTATCGAGGCGGGCAAGCGGGCGATCGCTCACGCAGGCATCGCGCCGGAGGAGATCGACCTCGTGATCGGCGCGACGATGACGCCGGACGGGATGATGCCATCCATCGCGTCACTCATCCAGGAGGGCATCGGTGCGCGGCGGGCCGCCGCCTTCGATATGAACGCCGTCTGCGTCGGATTCGTCGTCGCCCTCTCGACCGCCTCGCAGTTCATCGCCAGCGGCACATACAAGCGAGTGCTAATCGTCGGCAGCGAGGTCTTCTCCCGCATCATCGACTGGCACGACCGCAACACCTGCCTCCTCTTCGGCGACGGCGCCGGCGCGGTGGTGCTGGAGGCTTCGGACCGTGGCGGCATCGGCTCGTTCGTCCTCCACAGCGATGGCAGTGGCGCTCAGCTCCTCTGCGCGCCGGGCCCCTGCGGGCCGGTCGGCGCCGCCGAGCCCGGCCGCTACTTCGTGGAGATGGACGGCCCGCAGATCTTCAAGTTCGCCGTGCAGGCGATGGAGGCGGCCACGCGGGAGGCCGTAGCGGCCGCCGGCATGACGATCGACGACATCGACCTCCTGGTGCCCCACCAGGCGAACCTCCGCATTATCAACGCCACCGCGCGTGCCCTGCGGCTGCCGCCAGAACGCACCATGGTGAACGTAGAACGCTACGGCAACACCTCCTCGGCCTCCATCCCCATCGCGCTGCAGGAGGCGTGGGAGCAGGGCCGGCTCAAGGAGGGCGACCGCGTGGTGCTGGTCGCCTTCGGAGGTGGCCTCGCCTGGGGAGCGCTGACGCTCGAGTGGGCGCCGGTCGGGCCCCTCCCCACGCCCCGCGAAGCGGTCGAGATCTCGGCCGGCGGTAACTAGACGCCCGCGACACGCACAGTCTCAATGCCTTTCGACCTTCCAGAGAGCGACGCCTGCGAGCAGGCAGCCATAGGCCGATGACGTTATGACCGACGAGCGCGACGTCGTCATCACCGGCCTGGGGGCGGTCACGCCTCTCGGGCGCGGCGTGGATGCGCTCTGGGACGCCCTCGAGACGATTCGGGCACGACTCACAGACTATCGCATCACAGTCCCCGTACCGGTCGAGCCGATTCTCGAGGATTCGGTCGACTACTACGGAGAGTCAATGAACGAGGACACAGCCCGACGCCTGTTCGATCAGCCGACAGTAAACCTCGGTACGATCGAGGGCGGGGAGACCGTCAATAGCGTCCCTCGGTTTGCTCGCGCGGAGCTTGACATTCGGCTTCCTGCAGGGGTAGACACGGAAGCCGTGCTCGAGGATGTCAGGGAGTGGCTCCACGAGGACGTCTCGATCACCGACGTCAGCTGGAGCGTTGGAACGTACGAAGCGCCCGAATC
>JADFNZ010000065.1 GCA_022563135.1 Chloroflexota bacterium
GAAGGACGTGCGCGATGCGGCGCTGCTGCTGAACGCGATCTCCGGCCACGATGCCCGCGACGCCACCTCGGCGCCGATCGAGGCGCCGGACTTCGTGCAGGCGCTGACGGGCGACATCCGCGGCCTGCGCATCGGCGTGCCGCGCGAGTACGTGCCGGACGACGTAGACCCGGCGGTTCGCGCCGTGGCCGAGGCGGCGGCGAAGGAGCTCGAGGCGTTGGGCGCACAGGTCGAGTGGGACGTCTCGCTGCCGAACACATCGCACGCGCTCGCCTGCTACTACATCATCGCGCCGAGCGAGGCGTCGGCGAACCTGGCGCGGTACGACGGCGTGAAGTACGGCTACTCGTACCAGGATGGCAAGAGCATGTGGGACAACATGGAGAAGACCCGCGAGCACGGCTTCGGCGATGAGGTGAAGCGACGGATCATGCTGGGCACCTACGCGCTCTCCGTCGGCTACTACGATGCCTACTACCTGAAGGCGCTCAAGGTGCGCACCCTGATCCGCCGCGAGTTCGAGGAGGCGTTCGAGAAGTTCGACGTGCTGCTCGGCCTCGTCTCGCCCACGCCGGCCTTCCGCCAGGGCGAGAAGCTGGACGACCCGTTCCAGATGTACTTGAGCGACATCTTCACGCTGCCGATCAACATCGCCGGCATCCCGGCCATCTCCGTTCCCGCCGGGTTCGTCCATAGCCCCGACGGCGAACGGCTGCCGGTGGGTATCCAGTTCATGGCTCGCTCGTTCGATGAGGAGACGCTGCTGCGCGTCTCCCACGCCTACGAGCAGGCGACATCGTGGTCGCAGGAGCGGGCGCAGGTGTAAGATACCTAGTGATGTCGAAAGTAATTCTAGCCGTTCGAGTTGAATCGCTGGAGGAGAGCGGGTATCTGGCGATCTGCGATGCTATTCAAGGCTGTCACGCTGAGGGAGAAACTGTAGCGGAGGCTCTCGAGAATCTGGAGGATGTCGCCAAAGTCCTTCTTGAGCTTCAGAAGGAGGACGGAATGCCGCTCCCCTCTGAACTCAAGGAGTTCAAGCCGGGGACAGTCATAGAGGCGCAGCTCGTTGTCCCCGTGCCCGAATGAGGTATGCGGAGCTTACGCGAAGGCTCCGGCGTCTTGGCATAGCGTTCCGTCGCCAGGCGGGCGGCAGTCATGAGATCTGGTAGAATCCTGAGAAGAAGCTCTATACGGTGATCCCCAGGCACCCAACCCGCGAAATGCGCAAGGGTACCCTCGCAAAGATCCTCAAAGACCTAGGGCTCACTCCAGACGATCTGCGACGTGGCTAGCTGGTAGAGTGGGCGGTCATGTCGGTCGACGAGGATGAACGCCCCGCCCCCCGCACGTTCACTCTCCGCGTTTGCTGCTACGCTGGCCAGCGCTACCCGGAGCGGCCGCAGTGGGTGGAGCTGGAGGGCGCGCGCGTAGAGGTCGAGGCCGTCGATAGCGAGTGGCGCGAGGAGGAGCGGCTGGGCTATCGCGTCACGCTGCGCGACGGCAGGCGGCTCCTGTTGTATTATGTGCCCAATACTGATTCTTGGTCTGGGGCATTACGAGCTTGACCGGCGACGAACATCTCACGCATCGGGGGGCCATATCCCAGCATGTCCAGGCGCTCCCCGCCTCCGGCATTCGCAAGTTCTTCGACCTGCTCGCGAGCATGGACGATATCATCTCGCTCGGCGTGGGCGAGCCGGACTTCGTCACCCCGCAGAGCATTCGCCAGGCCGCGATCCGCTCCATCGAGGAGGGATACACCCATTACACGTCGAACTTCGGCCTGACGGAGCTGCGACAGGCGATCGCGCAGCACCTGTATCGTCGCTACGGCGTGGAGTACGACCCGGCGACCGAGATCATCGTCACGACCGGCGTGAGCGAGGCGCTCAACATCGCCATGCAGGCGCTCATCGACGCGGGCGACGAGGTGCTCTCCCCGGACCCGAGCTACGTCGCGTATCTGCCGGCGGTCATGCTGGCAGGCGGCACCTTCGTCACTGTCCCGACGTCGCAGGCCCACGACTTCAAGCTGCTGGCGAAAGACCTGGAGGAGCGCATTACGCCCCGCACCAAGGCGATCCTCATCGGCTACCCGTCGAACCCGACCGGCGCGGTGATGGAGCGCGATGACCTGCTCGCGGTCGCGGACGTCGTCGAGCGCCACAACCTCTTCGTCATCTCGGACGAGATCTACGACCGGCTGGTCTACGGCGTGGAGCACACCTGCTTCGCCTCGCTGCCCGGCATGCGCGACCGTACCCTGCTCATGGGCGGCTTCTCCAAGGCGTACGCGATGACGGGTTGGCGGCTCGCCTACACCTGCGCGCGGGTCGACATGAGCGAGGCGATGATGCGTGTTCATCAGTACATCATGATGTCCGCGCCCACCGTCTCTCAGTACGCCGCGCTGGAGGCGCTCCGCAACGGCGAGGAGGACGTGCGCGGGATGCTCGCGGAGTATGATCGCCGCCGGCAGCTCGTGCTGCGGGAGCTGAATGAGATGGGCCTCTCCTGCTTCGAGCCGCGTGGCGCCTTCTACTGCTTCCCCTCGGTACGCTCGACCGGCCTCTCGGACGAGGCGTTCTCCGAGGGGCTGCTGAAGGAGGAGAAGGTGGCCGTGGTGCCGGGCTCCGCGTTCGGCCAGTTCGGCGCCGGCCACGTGCGCGTCTGCTATGCCGAGCGGTACGAAGTGCTGGAGGAGGCGCTGCGCCGCATGCGAAACTTCGTCGGACGGCACCAAGCCGGGGCGAAGTAATCGCCGGGCTGGTGGAGGTGGTGGGGGCGGCGAGAGATGGATTCCGATTCGCTTGATGGGGGAGCTCTGGGGCGTTGGGAAGTTAAGTGTCTCGTGCTGGTAGATCGGGACAGCGGGGTGCTAGAATTGTGACCGAGCCTTTCGCGTGGTCACTAGACTGGGCCTAGGGCTGGTTTGATGAACAGGCCAGCAAGGGCGGACACGGCAGTGGAACCCATACCAGGGTCAGGCATGCGAATACAGCAACTAAGTGTCTCTGGCTATCGCTCTTTACAGAAGGTTTCCCTGGAGCTTGGCCCGCTAAGCGTCTTCATCGGTCCGAACGGATCAGGAAAGACTAACGTCCTGTCTACCCTGGAGCTCATCTCGGCAACTTTGCGAGGTCAACTTCTCGATACCGTGCTAAGGCAGGGGGGAATGAGCCAGATTGTCTGGGGCCGGGAAGAACGAAGCATTGATTTCTCAATACGAACAGATCCGGTCGACCCCCATCTTGACAGACAGGAAAATGCACTTAGCTATCATCTCAGACTAACTAAGGTGGGGGAGACGGGAACTTATCAGATATCGGCTGAGTCTCTAACAAGTAGGTATGAATACGATAAGGGTCTTCGGTCGCAGCCCTTCAAGTTCGCCGAGCGCACACCGAGCCGCGTGATTATGTGGAGTACCGAGGAGCGGGGGCTGCGTCAGGTGGATCAGGAGCCTGAGTTGCTCAGCGGGGAAGAGTCAGTAATCGCACAAGTCAGAGACGCCGCCCAGTACCCGGTAGCGTTTGCATTCCGAAGCTTCTGCAGTTCTTGGACTTTCTATCGGGACTTCGCCGTTGGGCCACTCTCAGAGACGAGAAGGGCGGCGATTACGCGGCCGGAAACGAGGTTGTTGCCTGATGGGTCGAATCTAATAAGTGTCCTACACACCCTCTACACAACTGACCGGGTGTTCAAGAGTGACCTAGACACAGCTCTCGGTTCAACGTTTCCTGATGACTACGAAGAGCTCATGTTCCCACCTGCTGAAGACGGGCGGGTTCAGATGCGCTGGGCGAGCCGGAATTTTACAGCGCCACTTTCGGCCCTCGATCTGTCGGACGGCACCCTTCGATTCATGATGCTGTGTGCGATCCTCATAGGTCCGGATCCAGCTCCTGTTGTCGTAATCGACGAACCGGAATTGGGGTTGCACCCGTCCATGATGGCTACCATTGCGGACATGATGAAGGAGGCGGCGGAACGCACTCAGATCATCGTGGCAACTCATTCACCGGAGTTCGTAAACGCGTTCACAGATCGACCCGATTGTGTGGTTGTCTTTTCGAAGCATGACGGTGCAACCTCCGCGCAACGTCTCCGACTGGAAGAGCTGAAACACTGGTTGACTGAGTACGCTCTCGGAGAACTGTGGGTGAGGAAGGAACTTGAGGATCGCAGTTGAACTTGGTGCTCTTGGTGGAGGGAGAAACAGAGCTGGCGCTCCAAGAGCTTCTCAAGCGATGGCTAGATCCTCGGACTCCAAAGCGAGTAGGAATTAAGGTTAAACCCCTCGGTGGCGCAGGCAGCTTTCTTAGGGACGTAGGAGCCAAAACCCGGCTTCATCTCCAGAATAGCGACACCCTTGCGGTAATAGGGCTCATGGACCTCCATGGGTTTCCGGTTGCCCTATCGCCTGGCGATAGGCGTGAACAGGTTGAAGAAGCGAGGTCAATAGTGGTCGACAGGATTCCATCAGAGTGCAGGCCTCGCTTTCGCCAGCACTTCGCAGTGCACGAGTTGGAGGCCTGGATGTTCAGCGATCCGTCGATCCTGCCATTCGCACTCCCGTCCCGCTACGTAGCGGCTCTTCCGGAAGATCTCGATCTTGGTGATCCCCCGTCGAGGCACCTGCATCGCTTGTATAAGGCACACCGCCCAAGGGGGTACGTGAAAACCCTTGACGGTAAGGCACTGCTGGGAAAGCTCGATCCGAGCCGCATATATGAGAAATGTCCTCACTTCGCTCAACTGCTAGATGAACTCCTAGCGCTAGCTTCATAGCGCTGTCTGCGACAAGGGCGGCACGATGGCGGCCAGCCGCGATATCTACGAGCGGGCGCTGGAGCCGAAATGCCTCGTCCTGTACGAAGGCGCCGGCCACAGCCTTATGCAGTGCGCCGATGAGCTGTTCGCGTTGTTGCAGGCCTGGCTGAGCGAGGTGGCTGCCCGGCCGGAGTAGACTTCAGTCTGAGATCGTCCTGCCGAGGATACCGGCGGAGGGGGCGGCGATCGCCTAACGAGGGATACTTTGTGCCCTGACCGGGTTGGATGGCCGCCCCCTCCGCTCCTCTTCCCGAACGTTCGCCTACTGCTCGAGCTGCTCGCGGTGTTCCTCCTGCCATCGGAGGAAATCGGCGTGCGCCTGGTGGCCGCCGGCGATCACGGTCTGCGACCTGATCGTGACATCGCCACCGTCGCGCTCGGTGATCGTGCCGCCCGCCTCGCGGACGAGCAAGATGCCCGCCGCGATGTCCCACGGGTACAGAAAGTTGTGCACGAAGAGGTCGTAGCGGCCGCAGGCGGCGTATGCCAGGCCGAGCGCAGCGCTGCCGGGGATGCGAATGCTCTGCACGCCAGGGAAGAGGTGGTGGGCCATGCGCAGGATGGCGCGCCCGCGTTCGTCGTCGTAGCCAAGATCGATGCCGAGGACGCACGCCTGGACGTTCGGCTGCTCTGATGCGCGCAACGGCTCTTCGTTCACCCAGGCGCCGCCTCCTCGCTCCGCCCAGAACGCCTCGTGATGGTTCGGGTCGTACGTCACTGCGACGACCGGGTCGCCGTCGTGGCAGAGGGCCAGGTTGACGCAGAAGCAGGGGATGCCGCTGACGAAATTCCGCGTGCCGTCGATCGGGTCGATCACCCAGACCCAACCGGCGCTGTCGGTGCCGGCGGCCGTCTCCTCGGAGAGGAGCCTGTGGTCGGGGAACTGCTCCTTCAGCGTCTGGTGCAGTAAGCGCTCGACCGCGAGGTCGGTCTCGCTCAGCAGATTGCCGCGACCCTTGACCGAAATCTCCTGCGGCTGGCGAAAGCGGGCGCAGGCCAGCTCGCCCGCCTCGCGGGCGGCGCGGCGCGCCACTTCGAGCGCTGTTCGGCCGGAGAGCGAGGTGGGAATGGTGGGCGGGGTCATCGGAGTGAGGGTAGGGAGAAGAAGCGCGGGCGTCAAGGCCGGGTCAGTCTCGCGCGCCTACATGCGGTCCGGCGCGTCCATGCCCATCAGCTCCAGCGTCGTTGCGAGGACCAACCTGGCTGCCGCGCAGAGCTTGAGCCGCGCTCGCGACAGATTGACGTTGTCTTCGTCCACGACGCGGCATCGCTCGTAGAAATCGTGGAATGCGGTGGCTAGCTCCTGGGCGTAGTGCGGGAGGTGGTGTGGCTCCAGCGTGTGCGCGATCGACTCGATCAGCTCCGGCAGATAGAGCATCCTGCGAATGAGCGCGAGCTCCGCTTCGTGCGTGAGCAGGTGGACATCGCCATCGCCGTCGCCGGGTAGCCGCTCGCCGGCGTGGCTGAGCAGGCCGGCGATGCGTGCGTGCGCGTACTGGATGTAGTAGACGGGGTTCTCCGAGCTCTGCTGCTTGGCAAGTTCGAGGTCAAAGTCGATTGGAGCGTCGGCTGAGCGCGAGAGGAAGAAGAAGAGACAGGCGTCCTTGCCCACCTCTTCCATCACCTCGCGCAGCGTGATGATGTCGCCGCTGCGCTTTGAGATCTTGAGCACCTCGTCGCCGCGGCGGAGCGTCACGAGCTGGCCGATGATGATGTCGAGGCGCTCCGGCTCCACGCCGAGCGCCTCCACGGCGAGCTGGAGCGGCCGCACATGGCCCTGGTGATCGGCGCCCCAGATGTCGATCACGCGGTCGAACTTGCGGGCAAAGAACTTGTCGTAGTGGTAGCCGATGTCCGTCGCCAGATAGGTGGGCGCGCCGCTCGAGCGAACGACGACCTCGTCCTTGTCGGCGCCGAGCTGGCTCGTCGCGAACCAGACCGCCCCCTCACGCTCAACGATGAGCTTCTTATCGCGCAGCTCACGCATCACCGTGTCGAAGTGGCCGGCATCGTAGACCGTCGCCTCGCGGTACCAGTGGTCGTAGTGGACGCCGAGGTCGTTCAGGTCGCGGCGGATCCACTCCATCACCCGCTCCATTCCGAAGCGGGTTAACTCCTCGGACGGCGGCTCGCCCGCGGGTCTGAGCATGCTCTCCGCGAACCGTTCGCGCGCCTGCTCCGCGAGTTCGACCATGTACGCGCCGGCGTAGCCATCCTCCGGTACCGGCGCCTCCCGCCCGAAGAGCTGCTGGTAGCGCGCATAGAGGGTGCGCGCGAAGACGTCGATCTGGGAGCCGGCGTCGTTGAAGTAGTACTCCGTCTCCACTTGGTAGCCCGCCGCCTGGAGCGCCCGCGCGAGCGTGCTCCCCAGCGCAGCCCAGCGCCCGTTACCGGCGTGGAGCGGGCCGGTCGGGTTGGCGCTGACGAACTCGACCTGGACCTTCTCGCCCTGGCCTACCGGCACGTGGGCGAAGGCGGGTCCTGCTGCAAGGATGGCGTCGACCTGCTCGGCGAGCCAGCGCGGGCTGAGGTAGAAGTTGACGAATCCCGGCGGCGCCACCTCAACCCGTTCGATCGCGGAGGAGTCCGGCAGATGGCGTACGAGCATCTCGCCCAGCTCTATCGGGTTCGCGCCGGCCGCTCGTGCGAGGCGGAAGGGCAGGTTCGTCGCGTACTCGCCGTGTTCGAGGCGTTGCGGGTGCTCGATCACGATCTCCGGCGGGGCGACCGCGGGCAGATCGCCGCTCTCCCGGGCCCGGCGTACGGCCTCTTCCACCAGCAGCGCGATGTCTTGCTTGATCATGTTCGGGTGGCCTGCAAGGTGCGGATGGCTGTCACGACGAGTCGAACGGGAACTCGCCTTTGCGGGCGAGCGCAAGCAGCTCCGCGACGGCTTCGCGCGCATGCTCCAACACGTCGGGAGGATAGCCCATGCGCGCGCTGTTTTCCAGAAAGTCGTCCTCGTCCAGGACCTCGGCATCGCCGCCGGCCATGATGCGCACGTCAAGATCCAAGTCGACGTACTTGATGTGTGCCGAACCGAACTCCGCGGGCGTGGTGACGTTGCAGTACCAGCCGTCGGGCGTGCCGTCCGGCTCCGTCAGGCGCATGACGTTGTACCAGCGGTCGGACCAGAAGTAGTTCTGCGTATTGTGCGTCGCTATCCACGGGCCCTTCCAGGTCTGGAGCTCCTGGCCCGCGTAGTTGCTCGTGACGAGCAGTGACCCTTCCTGACGCACAAGCCAGGAATCGAACTCCCAGTGGGGAGAGCCGTCGTACTTCGTGGAGCAGACGTGGAAAGTTCGCGCTGGCACGTCGTTAGTGTACTTCGCCGGTGACCTGTTGGAACAGCCGCTCCACCTCCCTCGCGAGCGCCGCGTGTTCCGGCTTCGCCAGGTCGGGGTCGTCCTCCAGGATGCCCGCCGCTTCCGTCCGCGCGAGCTCGATCAGCCGTGTATCGAGGAGGCTGGCGACGCGAAAGTCCGGTAGGCCGGACTGCCGTGTGCCGAAGAATTCGCCCGGACCGCGCATGCGCAGGTCGGCGTCGGCGAGGCGAAAGCCGTCGGTCGTCTCCTCCATCAGCCGCAGCCGCTGCTGGGCATCTTGAGACGGGCTCTCTGCGAGCAGCAGGCAGTACGACTGGTCGCCACCGCGCCCAACCCTCCCGCGGAGCTGGTGGAGCTGCGCGAGCCCAAAGCGGTCGGCCCCCTCCACCAGCATGACTGTGGCGTTCGGCACGTCGATGCCGACCTCGACGACGGCCGTCGATACCAGGATCTGGGCGGCGCCCTCCCGGAAGCGCTGCATGGCGGCTTCCTTGTCGCGCCCTGTCATCCGTCCGTGCACGAGCTCTAGCGTGAGATCGGAGAAGATCTGCGTGGAGAGCTGCTCGTACTCCTGGACTGCGGCTTTTGCCTGGAGGGAGGCGGACTCCTCAACCAGCGGGCAGATGACGAACGCCTGGCGGCCCGCCGAGATCTGCTCGGCGAGGAAGTCGTAAGCGTCCTGGCGC